>CAYPKQ010000036.1:1490-15697 GCA_964411355.1 uncultured Lachnospiraceae bacterium | reverse complement strand
TTTCACTTTGCAATTGAGTAAGGAGATATTTTCCATGAACATTAAAAAAAATAATATTTCTCGAAAAAATATTTCGGTCAAAATTTCGCTTATTATTGCCCTTGCGGTGCTTGCGGCACTGGTCGTTTTTGCGTTTGTTCTGCCAAGGCTTGTTGATTATTATATAAGTCTGCGGGGCAGGGCTTCTTTTCTGACCTCGTTTGATAGGATAGCGGTTAAGGTAATGCTTTACCTTATACTTATACCGGCTTTTAGTGCCGATATTTCGCTGATAGCACTTTTGAGAATAGTCGATAAGGGCGAGGTTTTTACCCTTCCTTCGGTAAAGCTTCTTCGAATAATCTCATATTGTTGCTTTTTTGAGGTGGTACTCTTTACCGCCATTTCAAAATATTTTATTCTCGGACTTGTCATAGCCTTTGCGGCTCTATTCCTGGGAATCGTTTTGCGAGTTGTAAAAAACGTCATCGAGGAAGCGGTGTCGATCAAAGCGGAAAATGATTTTACTGTTTGATGGGCGGTGGTATAATGATTATTGTAAATCTTGATGTTATGATGGCGAAAAGAAAAAAATCTCTGGGAGAGCTTGCAGAGGAGGTTGGGATAACTCCCGTAAATCTTTCGATTTTGAAAACGGGAAAGGCGAAGGCGATCAGATTTTCCACGCTTGATGCAATCTGCCGCGCCCTTGATTGCCAGCCTTCGGATATTCTTGAATACAGAAAAGGAGAAGATGATGAATAAAATAAAATTTTTTGGTGTTGTTTTTCTGCTCGTTATAATGCTGTCCTCATGTGTGCTAACCTCGGCAGATGACAGAGTCGGTATTTATGTTAATATCGGTACAGAGGGAATTCAGTCGGTTGAAATTGATTTTTTGAGGGATGATCGGGTGGTAAGCACCACGGGGTGCGCAAATGCAGATAATACCCCCATGAAAATAGGTCAGATGTTCGGTTTTGATAAGCCCGAATACGGAAAAAGTGATTTTTCGCTGCAGATCAAATTAAAGACCACTGCAGGGGAAGAAATAAAAAATGAAAAAACCAAGGTTTCGCTTCCGGGCGGATTTGACAAATATGAGCTTGAGATAGTTTCAGGTAACAACGGAGATTACCGAGTCAAGCTGCTATCAAGCGAAAGGATAGATGTAAATGGATAATAATTTTAATGCATTCGAGTCCCCGCCTCACCCTATCCCACAGGAAAGAAAGCGTGAATATTCAAAGCTTGATGCCGCCGCAGCACTGCTTCTTTTTCCTCTTTGCTATTTTATTGTGAGCCTCGATGATTTTTCGTCTCTTGGAAGAATTGCGGCTTTTGCTTTGGTTTTTGCAGTTTCGCTTGTTTATATGAAAAAAAGCGGAATAAATATTTTGCAAAAGAAAAATCCGCTTATTTTTGGTATTGCGCTTTTGATGCTCAACACAGGAATCTTTTTCACAGAAAACTCCGCCATAAGGCTGACTATACTTGCTATTTCTATCTTTGGTTTCCCTTATTTTGTTTTTTCTCTTTCGGGAAATTCCTCGGAAAAATACCCATCGTCTCTTTTTCCTCTTGAATTGATAAAGGCACTTCTCATAATGCCTTTTGGTTCTCTTGGCAGTAGCCTTGAAGCTATTTCGCAAAATAAAAAAAGCGGCAAGATAGGTAAAGGCGTTTTGATGGTGTTTCTCGGACTCGTTATAGCCCTTGTTCCTTGCTTTATTGTTATTTTGCTGCTTTCATATGATGAGGGCTTCAACCGAATGATCGTTAAATTTTTAGATTTTGGTGATTTGGATCTGCCCGCTGTCCTTAAAAATATTATTCCGGCATTCCCTCTTGCGCTCCTTCTTTTCGGAATGCTTTATTCGGGAAAAAGTCACCGTTTTGCAGACATTTTAAACGAAGAAAAATGCAAAAAAGCGCAGAATATCATAGGCTTTGCGCCGACTATCCTCTGCGTTTCTGCGGTCATTCCTTTTATTCTGATCTATGTGCTGTTTTTCGTTTCACAGCTTGATTATTATTTGTCCGCCTTCAGCGGACATCTCCCCGACGGCGTTACATATGCCTCATATGCCAAAAACGGATTTTTTCAGCTTTGTGCCGTTACGGTGATAAATTTTGTTATCATAATCTGCATAAGCGTTTTCGGAAAGAAAAATGAGGGAGAATCCCCCCTTGCCCTGCGAATTGTAAATTCTGTTTTTTCTCTTGCGACCCTCATTCTTATCGCCACCGCATTCTCAAAAATGGTCATATATATAAAGGCTTACGGTTTGACTCTCCTGCGTGTTTTGCCCAGCGCATTTATGGTCTTTCTCGCTATTGTTTTTGTCATGATACTTATAAAACAGTTTGCAAAGAAAACCAATATCCTAATAGTTCCGCTTGTATCGGCATTTCTTATTTGCTCACTTCTTGCTTTTGCCGATATTGACGGAGTGATAGCAAAATATAATACCGACAGATATCTCTCGGGAGAGCTTGAATATTTTGAGATAGGGATGCTATGTGACCTTGGTGATTCGGGAATAATACAGCTTGACAGAATTGCAAAAACCGCCCCCGACGCATCTGTTCGTGAAGAGGCGGAAAAGCATCTTGCCTATGCTGTGATTTCGAGAGAGGATAAGGGCATTTCTCTCCCCTCGATCAGAGCAAAGAAAATAATAGAAACATATAAATAGGAAATGGGGCTGAGTCATTTGCTTTCGGTTAGCATCTGACACAGTCCCCATTTTTTCCAATAACTCAAATATAAAGGATTTTGCTAAACGGTAATTTATCGAACAGGCGATAAATTACTGTTTATAGGAGCTGTAGAAGAAAACACATATAAAAAGAAAGGGGCTAAGCAACTTAGCCCCTTTATATGATTTTGATACCGAAAATTACTTTTTGTTTGAATGACCGACCGCATCCAGCTTTGTCTGACGGCGGTTCTTGACCTCGTCGGAAATGGGTGCTATCTCGCCTGCTGCCTGGAGTGCCTGCCTTGTGAGCAGCGGACCTACAAGCTCATAAACGAGCACTGCAAAAAGGGTGATATTTCTGATGAGATTGCCCTCTGCCGCACCAAGCTGTGCCACCGCTGTTGCGCACATTCCAAGGGCAACTCCCGCCTGGGGAAGGAGGGTTATTCCCAGATATTTGCATATCTGAGGCTCGCATTTTGTAAGCTTTGCACTGCCGAATGCCCCGAAATATTTTCCGAGAGAGCGGAAAATGATATAGACAACACCGATTATAACGATAGCCGCTTCGGTGAATACGCCGAGCTCAAGCTCTGCTCCGCTGATAACGAAGAAGAGCGCAAAAAGGGGCGATGTCCATTTGTCGGATGCCTTCATAAGATCCTCGGAAAGAGGACAGATATTGCAGAATACGGTTCCGAGCATCATACAGGTAAGAAGCGAAGAAAATTGAATATGCACGGTACCGATATCAAATTTCAGCATCGAGAGAGAGACGGTGAGAAATACTGCCGCAGTTGTGAGATTTAGACGGTTTGTATTTGAGTTGAAAAGCTTTTCAAGCATTGTGAGTACCCAGCCCATTATTGCTCCGAGAATGAGCGAGCAGGTAATTTCAACAAGAGGATTTACGATAATTGAGAGTATATCCATCTCACCGCTTACCATAGTTTTTGCGATTCCTAAGGAAACTGCAAAAACTACAAGTCCAACAGCATCGTCAAGAGCAACGATGGGAAGAAGAAGCTTTGTGAGCGGACCCTTTGCCTTATACTGACGAACAACCATAAGCGTTGCCGCAGGTGCGGTTGCAGTTGCAATAGCACCGAGGGTAAGTACTTGAGGTATGCTTATCTTTTCGGGCATAAGATAGTGGAGACCGAGAAGAGCAAGATCAACGAAAATCGTTGCCACGAGAGCCTGTAGAATACCGATTACAAGAGCCTGCTTTCCGGTTTTCTTAAGGTCATTTAAGCGGAATTCGTTTCCGATGGAGAATGCTATGAAGCCAAGGGCAACATCAGCGATGATACCCAGATGCTCTACAGACTCCATATTTGCAAAGCCGAGACCGTCTATGCCAAGTGCGCCAAGGCAATATGGACCGATAAGCACACCCGCAATGAGGTATGCAGTAACGGAGGGGAGCCTTAGGGGCTTAAAAAATCTGGTCATTATAAGACCTGCAAGAAGAGCGATAGATACTGATAATAATGTGTTCACTTTATTTACTTCCTTTTTTAAAATAGCATAAATTAGGCGTGACTGCAGATTTTGCAATCACGCTCACATATCATATCACACTTGTCGTATTTTGTCAATAGTTAAAACGAAAATTTATCCTATTAACAATAAGCAAAAATTTGCATTACTGACAAAGCCCCCGAAATATGATATACCTTATTGCGCTTGCGGCATTATTTATAGGTCGCAAGTGATGACAAAAAGAAATAACCGCCTGCGACCAAGCTTGCGGTTATTTCTTTAATCATTAGCGGGGAAGCAATCGTCATCGGTGCTCTTCGTTATCATTATATACCGATTTTTTTGTTTTATCAATAGTTATTTTAATCAATCTATCACGGTATAGTTAAAAAGCTCAAAATGGAGCTTCGTGCCAACATCAACTCCCATGGGAAGAAGTGCCAAGGCGATAAATACCTCGCCGTTTTCGGGCTTTCCGATCTCTTCGAGATATGCATATTCGCCCTCGATTTTTGTTATTATAAGATCCTTCGATTCCATTATTTTCTCCTTAGAGCAACTGAAAGTGCCGCAAAATCATCTGTTATAAGTGTATCGATTCCCATGTCAAAATACTTTTGCGCCCTCTTGGCATCTCCTTCAAAGAGCATATTGCAACGAAATCCTTTCTCGTGGGCATAGCTGATAAGCTTTTCATCAATGTCACCGTTTAAAAATTGGATTTTTTTGCAGCCGAGCTTAAGAGCACTGTCGATTCCTTTTTCCGAGCTGATGCCAATCGCACATTTCGGAATTTTGGGAGCTATTTCAGAGAGATAGATAAGAACGCTGTCATGCTTCGAGGAAAAATACACGTATTTTTCGCAGTCATATTTTTTGATGAGAGAAAATGCCTTCTGAAGGCATTTTTTCTCTGCTTCGGTTTCGGCGGTGAAATCAACATTTATATTCATAACCGAATGGCATGAAAACTTCCTTAAGATATCCTCAAATGTTGCTTTTACAAGCTCTTCAAGGTCTTTTGAACCAAGGGAAACAGGCTCACCTTCATCTGAAGCACAAATTTGAAATCCGATTTCATTTGCATCCATAGCAATTGCCGCACCCAGAGCGGGCATACTGCCGGCAGGAAGTGCACAAGAAATTCCGCCCATGGCGCAAAGTCTCGGATAAGGTGCGATCTCCTCGTTTTTTGCAATAGCACTGCCGCCGGGGCGATACTGCCAAGGGTTTCTGCCAAATTCTATATATTCATAGTGAGGTGCAAGAGCACCGCCAAAGCCCGCAGGCTTATAATATTTATCTTTGGGGTCAAATTCCGCACTTCCGATACCTACCTCACTGCGCATATTGACAAGCATATCACCCTTTGGGGTCACTATCATGCTCGCTCCGCATATCTCGGAGGTTGGCGAAAGGCTCACCGATGCTCTCACAAGATGCGCATTGCAGTTATAAGCGCAAAAACGTCCCATAATTTCAAGTGCGCTGTGGCTGTCACTTCTCTGCAGAGAACAGCCGATTATGATATCCACATTCTCTCTTGCAATGGCGGCAAAAGCCTCGTAAAAATAGAAATCATAGCAGGTGAGAAAGCCGTATCTTATGCCCTCATGCTCAAGAACATAGGGATTTGAAAATTCCCTTGTATAATCGCTGTCAAGATGAAGATCGAAAAGCTCGGAAGGGGGCAGATGCTTTTTGAAATATTTGCCGATAAGAGCACCGTTGCGCCCAAATCCGTATGTGGTGTTTCTATAGCCTGTTTCGGTTTTAGAAAGAGCATTGACGAAAAGCACCGCATCGCATCTTTTGGCGGTCTCGGAGCATTTTTTCAGCAGAATATCTATGTATTTCGAGTGAAGCTCATATGTGTCCTCCCAAGCGACGGTCTTTGTGGGCACGTCACTGTATTCGGGAAGCACGATAAGATCCATGCTGTCGTCGCACTCTTCAAGGTATTTGATTTTTTCGTTAAAAAGTCTGTCCGCATCCGGAATATTCATCGAATAAGGAACTTGAATTACACTTGCTTTCATATTTACTCCTGATTATTTATTGTTTTCGCTTTGTCCGTGCGGTACATCTTTATAAAGAGAGGTCAGGAAAAGCAATGGAGAAAGATTTTCCACAATGGACATAGTAACGTTGGTTGTATAACAGGCGTATTTTAATCTTTTAAATGACTTCATTATTCTTCTGTTCTAATGTATATCCTATCGAAATTTTTGAAATTCAGATAGAAGGCACTCTCACCCTTGCCCATATATTCCGTGCGGAAAAGCTCAAGCTCTCTCCCCATCCGAAACGAGGAAATCAAGCCCTTGTACCTGCTCGCACACCCTTTATTTTAGAGCAACGGCGCTTCGGGGGCATCATCGTTGTCATCAAAATAGGTAAGCGCGATAAGCTTGCCGCCCTCGCCCTCTGCCGCGGGAAGGTCCTTATCAACGGGAAGAAAAAACTCCCGCGCTCCATAAGTTCACGAACAGAACTGATCTTTTAAGGAGCGTAATTGTCTTTTTTCATGCTTTTCTCCTTTTTTTGCAATTTGGGTTGTGTTCTTCGTTGAATTGTGGGTATTATATCACAAGCTTGTTGATTTGTCAACAGACTGTTTTTGCCGTAATATGATTTTTTTGAAAACTAATATTGTTTTATAGATAAAAATTGAGGAAAACTACTTTGCTCTATTCTAAACAGTAATTTTCAAACAGGCGATAACGAATTTTTGTAGGGGACGGCGACCTCGACGTCCCTCAAAAGACGTGAAATAATCGTGATTTTCAAATGATAAAAGGGACGTCGCGGTCGCCGTCCCCTACAGATCAGCTCATTTTTTAATCGGTATCCTACAGTTCGCTAAATTACTGTTTATAGGTGAGCTTAAACGATTTATGTTTACTTTTATATGAAACAACGCAAAGGGGCGAAGTGAAAATTTGTTTCATTTGCCAATATTTATGGATATCGAATTTTGCTATTGACAAAATACATATGCGGTGGTATAATATTAAGGATAAAAAGAATTTAAAATTCGGTTTGATGCAGATGATCGACGGGATATTAAATCTACCATATAAAAATGCACCTTTTTGAGGGTGCTATTAGGTGCGCGGGCAAGAAAAACGCCCTGTGGTGATAAGTCTTGTCGGTTCGGCAGGGCTTTTTCTCTAAAACCGACACAAAAAGGAGCAGCTATGGCAAATATTAATGAAATGCAAAAGACAAATATAGCTTATATGCAGAATGATTTTTTGTCCGCTCCCACGGACGTGTTTTCTATGGATGATGAGATTGTCCGTTCTTTTGACGATGAAAATTATATTGTTTTTCCCGGTTTTTGCGATGTGCACGTGCATTTTCGTGAGCCGGGTTTTTCTTATAAGGAAACGATAAAGAGCGGAAGCGCAGCGGCGGCAAGAGGGGGATATACTGCGGTGTGTACCATGCCGAATCTGAATCCCGTACCTGATTCTGCCGAGCATCTTGCCATCCAGCGAGAAATAATTGCGAAAGACGGCATAATAAATATCTATCCCTATGCGGCAATAACGGTCGGACAGAGGGGCGAAGAGCTTTCAGCAATGGAAGCACTTGCGCCCGACGCATTTGCTTTTTCGGATGACGGAAGAGGAGTGCAGAGCGAGGACATGATGCGCAAGGCAATGAAGAGAGCAAAGGCTCTTGGCAAGATGATAGTTGCCCACTGCGAGGTCAATGACCTTCTCCGTGGCGGATATATCCATGACGGAGAATATGCAAAGGCGCACGGACACAGAGGTATCTGCTCCGAGAGCGAATACGCACAGATCGAAAGAGATATTAAGCTGGCAAAGGAAACGGGATGCGCTTATCATGTTTGCCATATTTCCGCAAAGGAAAGCGTTGCGGCAATAAGGCAGGCTAAAAAGGAAGGTGTAAATATCACCTGCGAAACAGCTCCGCACTATCTTGTAATGGATGACAGCGATCTTCGTGAAGAGGGGCGCTTCAAAATGAATCCGCCTCTGCGTGGAAAAGCGGATAGAGAAGCCCTCCTTGAGGGAATACTTGACGGTACGATAGATATGATCGCAACAGACCATGCGCCCCATTCCGCAGAGGAAAAATCTCGTGGGCTTGAGAAGAGTGCCTTCGGGATCGTCGGCATCGAGACCGCATTTCCCGTGCTTTATACCTACCTTGTGAGAGAAAATATAGTTTCACTTGATAAGATCATAGAGCTTCTTGCCCTGAATGCAAGAAAACGCTTCGGAATCCCCATGGGAAATGATTTTTCCATATGGGATCTGAACAAAAAATTTACGGTAGACCCAAAAATTTTCCTTTCCATGGGTAAGGCGACCCCCTTTGAGGGCGCAGAGCTTTGTGGAGAAAACCTTATGACGGTCTGCGGCGGCAAAATCGTTTATAAAAAAGCTTAACATATATTCGGAGGAAATGAAAATGGCAAAAAGAACAGATTTAAAAAAGATACTCATCATAGGCTCAGGACCTATCGTCATAGGTCAGGCGGCTGAATTTGACTATGCGGGAACTCAGGCTTGTCTGGCACTTAAAGAGGAAGGCTATGAGGTTGTCCTTGTCAATTCCAACCCCGCAACCATCATGACCGACACTACCATTGCAGATAAGGTCTATATGGAGCCTCTGACTCTTGAATATATCGCAAAAATTCTCCGTTATGAGCGTCCCGATGCCATCCTTCCCGGAATCGGCGGTCAGACGGGACTTAACCTTGCTATGCAGCTTGAAAAGAAAGGTGTTCTGCGCGAATGTCACACAGAGCTTCTGGGCACAAGCAGCGAGAGCATTGAAAGAGCCGAGGACAGAGAGCTTTTCAAGGAGCTTTGCGAGTCTATCGGTGAGCCTGTCATCCCCTCGGAAATAACTTATAATCTTGAGGAAGCAAAGGAAGCGGCAAAGAGAATAGGTTATCCCGTTGTTCTCCGTCCCGCATTTACACTTGGCGGCACAGGCGGCGGATTTGCATATAACGAAGAAGAGCTTATTGAGATCGGCACAAACGGCTTAAAGCTCTCCCCCGTTCATCAGGTTCTTATCGAAAAGAGTGTTAAGGGCTATAAGGAGATCGAATTTGAGGTCATGCGTGATTCAAATGACCACGCAATCACCATCTGCGGCATGGAGAATATTGACCCCGTGGGAGTTCATACAGGCGACTCTCTCGTTGTTGCTCCCATTATGACCCTCTCAAAAGAGGATGAGAAGATGCTCAACGATTCTGCGATCAAGATCATCAGAGAGCTGAAGATCGAGGGCGGCTGCAATGTTCAGTTTGCGCTCAATCCCACAACAAGCGAATATTATCTCATCGAGGTAAATCCCCGTGTTTCCCGTTCTTCCGCTCTTGCTTCAAAGGCCTCGGGATATCCCATTGCAAGAGTAACCGCAAAAATTGCCGTCGGTATGGCTCTTGAGGATATTAAAATTGCAAACACAAATGCGGCATTTGAGCCTCGCCTTGACTATGTCATTGCAAAGCTCCCCCGTTTCCCCTTTGATAAATTCACAACCGCTTCAAATACCCTCGGAACACAGATGAAAGCAACCGGTGAGGTCATGGGCATCGGCTCAACTCTTGAGGAATGCCTCCTTAAGGGCATCCGCTCTCTTGAAGTGGGCGTAAACCACATCTATCATCATAAATTTGACAACATGACAGACGCTGAACTTCGTGAATATATAAGCGAATTCAGAGATGACAATATTTTTGCCATCGCAGAGCTTATCTACCGCGGCGCAACTGTTGAAGAAATACACGAGATCACAAAGATAACCTCCTTCTTCCTTGAAGCTATCAAGAGAATAATCGATATGGAAGAGACACTTAAAGCTCACCCCAATGACCTTGATATCCTCACAGACGCAAAGAAGATGGGCTTCTCGGACAAATATGTTGCGAGAATGTGGAAATGCACAGAACTTGATGTTTTCAATTTCAGAAAGCAGCATGATCTCTTCCCCGTATTCCGCATGGTCGATACCTGCCATACAAATGCTTATATCCCCTATTTCTATTCCTCATATACGGGCGAGAACGATTCGGTTCTCACGGATAAGAAGAAGATCATCGTTCTCGGTGCAGGTCCTATCCGTATCGGTCAGGGCGTTGAGTTTGACTATTCCACAGTTCACGCCGTTCTTACCATCAGAAAGTCCGGCTACGAAGCGATAATAATTAATAACAACCCCGAAACCGTTTCAACAGATTATACAACTGCCGACAAGCTCTATTTTGAGCCTCTCACAGCCGAGGATGTTATGAATATCATCGAATTTGAGAAGCCCGAGGGCGTTATCGCTTCCCTTGGCGGTCAGACCGCTATCAATCTTGCCGAGCCGCTTCATGCAAGGGGTGTTAAGATCATCGGCACAGATTGTGATGCTATCGATAAGGCTGAAAACAGAGATATGTTTGAAAAGCTCCTTTCCGAGCTTGGAATCCCCCAGCCAAAGGGTAAGGCTGTTACAAAGATCGAGGATGGAATAAAGACCGCTGCCGAGATCGGCTATCCCGTGCTTGTTCGTCCCTCATTCGTTCTTGGTGGACGCGCAATGCAGATCGTTGCAAACGAAACTCAGCTCCGTCATTATCTCAAAACCGCCGTTGAGATCGACGAGGACAAGCCTGTGCTTGTTGATAAGTACATCAGCGGTAAGGAGGTTGAGGTTGACGCTATCTGCGACGGTCAGGACGTTTTCGTTCCCGGCATCATGGAGCTTGTTGAGAGAACGGGTATCCACTCCGGCGACTCTATCAGCGTTTATCCCACCTTCAGTATTTCCGATAAGGTAAAGGGCACTATACTTCAGTATGCAAAGAAGCTCGGTCTTGGCATCGGAATCGTTGGTCTTTATAATATTCAGTTTATCGTCGATAATGAGGATAAGGTTTATATCATCGAGGTCAACCCCCGTTCCTCGAGAACCGTTCCTTTCCTTTCAAAGGCAACGGGATACAGCCTTGCCGATATCGCAACCGAGGTCATCATGGGGAAATCACTTAAAGAGCAGGGAATATTCGGAATCTACCCCGAGGAGAAGAACAGATGGTATGTCAAAGTGCCGGTATTCTCCTTCAATAAGCTCCGTGGACTTGATGCTTATCTCTCTCCCGAGATGAAGTCAACAGGTGAAGCCATCGGCTATGACGATAAATACTACAGAGCACTCTATAAGGCTCTCCAGGCATCGGGAATGCACCTGCAGAACTACGGAACAGTTCTTGCCACCATTGCAGATTGCGATAAGGAAGAGGCGCTTCCTCTTATCCGCCGCTTCTATAATCTGGGCTTCAATATTGAGGCAACTGCAGGTACTGCTGAATTCCTCAAGAGCAATGGAATCCGCACCCATGTGCTGAAAAAGCTCTCTGACGGCTCGGATGAAATTGCAGATTCTCTCCGCCAAGGGCATATTGCTTATGTTATCAACACAAGTGACCCCGCATCCTCGGGTGTTATCCGCGATGGCTTTGAGATAAGAAAATATGCAACCGAAAACAATGTAACCATGTTCACAAGTCTTGATACCGTGCGTGTTCTTCTTGAGGTTCTTGAAGAGACTACACTCACAATTTCAACTATAGATTCGTGAGGAGAAAATGAAACAGACAGTATTTGAGATAAAAGAAAATATAAAAATTGCTAAGGATGTCTTCCGCATGACGCTTTCCGGAGACACCGAGGGCATCATCCCCGGTCAGTTCGTCAATATCAAGCTTGAGGGACTTTATCTGCGCCGTCCCATTTCGGTATGCGATGTTCCCGCAGACGGAATTCTCGTCATCATCTATAAGGTGGTCGGCAAGGGCACGGAGATCATGAGCGAGATGAAGGATGGCAGCCTTGATGTGCTTACACAGCTCGGAAACGGCTATGACCTCACCCGAAGTGGCGGCAAGCCTCTGCTGGTTGGCGGCGGTGTTGGCGTTCCCCCCCTCTATATGCTTGCGAAAAAGCTGATCTCTGAGGGCAAAAATGTTTCCGTCATCATCGGCTTTAACACAAAGGACGAAATTTTCTATGAAGAAGAGTTCAAGGCACTCGGCGCATCCGTTAAGGTGACCACCGTTGACGGCTCATATGGTATAAAGGGATTTGTAACAAATGCCATGGATGAAGATTTTTCATATTTCTATTCATGCGGACCCGAGCCTATGCTCTGCGCTCTTTGCTCTGCCACCGAAAAGAGCGGTGAGCTGAGCTTTGAGGAGAGAATGGGTTGCGGCGTTGGTGCTTGCATGGGCTGTTCCTGCAAGACAATTACGGGCAGCAAGAGAATTTGCAAGGACGGCCCCGTTATGCGAAAGGAGGAGATCATATGGAACGCTTAAAGGTAAATCTTTGCGGCATCGATATGGATAACCCCATCATTCCCGCAAGCGGCACTTTTGGCTACGGATATGAATTTGCCGAGCTTTATGATATCAATATTCTGGGTACTTTCTCCTTCAAGGGAACAACAAAGGAGCCTCGCTTTGGAAATCCCACTCCGAGAATTGCAGAATGTACTGCGGGCATGATAAATGCGGTAGGACTTCAGAATCCGGGCGTTGAGGCGGTAATAAATGAGGAGCTGCCCAGACTTTCAAAGTGTTTTAACAAAAAAGTTATGGCAAATGTCAGCGGATTTGCCATCGAAGACTATGCCTATACCTGCGAAAAGCTTGACAAATGCGACCAGGTGGGCTGGCTTGAGGTCAACGTAAGCTGCCCCAATGTCCACGGCGGCGGAATGAGCTTTGGTACATCCCCAGCGGCTGCGGCAGAGGTCACAAAAGCTGTTAAGGCGGTCACAACAAAGCCCGTCATTATCAAGCTCTCGCCAAATGTAACCGACATCATCTCAATAGCAAAGGCTTGCGAGGAGGCGGGTGCTGACGGAATCAGCCTTATTAACACTCTTCTCGGCATGAGAATAGATCTGCGCAAGAGAAAGCCGATAATTGCCAACAAAATGGGCGGTTTTTCGGGTAGCGCAATACTCCCCGTGGCTCTGCGTATGGTTTATCAGGTGTCACAGGCGGTTAAAATTCCCGTAGTTGGCATGGGCGGCGTTTCATGCGCCGAGGACGTTATCGAAATGATGCTTGCGGGTGCTACCGCAGTTGAAATAGGTGCGGCAAACCTTATCGACCCTTATGTTTGCCGTGATATCATCGAAAAATTACCTTCCGTTATGGATAAATACGGAATAAAAACATTAAATGAAATTATTGGAGGTGCCCACTGATGGGAAAGGACGTAATTATTGCCTGCGATTTTGACAGCGCAGAAAAAGTATTTGCATTTCTTGACAAATTTACAGGAAGAAAGCCCTTTGTAAAGATCGGAATGGAGCTTTATTATGCCGAAGGACCTTCCATCGTACGCGAAATAAAAAAGAGAGGTCATAAGATTTTCCTTGACCTCAAGCTTCACGATATTCCCAATACTGTTAAAAAGTCGATGGCGGTTCTCTCTCGCCTTGATGTTGACATGACTAACCTTCATGCCGCAGGCACAGGCAGAATGATGGAGGCTGCAATTGAGGGACTTACACGAGAGGACGGCACAAGACCGCTCCTTATCGCTGTTACTCAGCTCACCTCAACCGATGAAGAAACAATGAAAAAAGACCTTCTTATCGATGCTCCCATTGCGGAAGTTGTTATGCACTATGCCGAGAACGCAAAGAACAGCGGTCTTGACGGTGTTGTTTGCTCTCCTCTTGAGGCAGGTAAGGTTCACGAGCGTTGCGGTGAAAAATTCCTCACGGTAACTCCCGGTGTGCGTTTTGCAGACGGTGACATCGGCGACCAGAAGAGAGTTATGACTCCCGCCGAGGCAAAGAAGATCGGCTCTGATTACATCGTAGTAGGACGCCCGATTACCGCGGCAGAGGATCCCGTAGCGGCATACGAGAGATGCGTTGCCGAATTCTGCGACTGATTCTGTTGCTTTTGCTTGCAAAAAGTCAGCGAATGCAAATAGCACTAAAATAAATTTGGGTAAGCTTTTGGGATCCAAC
>CAYPKQ010000036.1:0-1480 GCA_964411355.1 uncultured Lachnospiraceae bacterium | reverse complement strand
AGAGTTAAGAAGGATTTTGTATGCAGAATTCGGTTATTGAAATTAAAAGCTTTGATTTTGCAATAAGGATCGTAGCTGTATAAATATCTTTGCGAAGAGAAAAAAGAATATGTTTTATCCAAACAACTTCTCAGAAGCGGTACAAGCATTGGAGCAAATGTCAGCGAAGCGCAAAGAGGACAAACGAAGCCCGATTTTTATGCCAAAATTGCAATTTCGCTTAAAGAAGCTAACGAAACTCGATATTGGATTCGCCTTTTGCACGCAACAGGGTACTTAAACAACAAGGAGTACTCAAGTTTACACTCAGATATCAATGAGATTATTTCTATTTTAGTTGCAATATGTAATTCGAGGGAAAAATCAAAATAAAAAGTTTGAATTTTTTATCTATAAATCGTGGCAACGATTACTATAGATGGATTTTGGGAGATGTTAGAATGACCTGCATAAAAGAAATAGATGATAAGTCTGTTATGCTATGTGCTGTCTTATACCAAAATGCATATATGGAAGAACCTTGGAATGAGAACTACTCAATTGACGATGTGGTCAATTATATAAATTGCTTTATGAAATCCCAAACAAAACGTGCCTATATGCTATTGTTTGAAGAAAAAATTATTGGCATGGCACTTGGTTTAATCGTTCCATGTATCGGTTCTGATTATTTTAGAATAGAGGACATTTGCATTGCCCCGGAATATCAAAGTAGAGGCTTTGGCAGTAAGTTTATCCAATTGATATCAGATTGTGTTGCCTCTGAAAAGTGCGATTCTATTCTGTTGGGAACACAAAAAGGATATCCTGCCCATAGCTTTTATCTTAAGAATGGTTTTAGGGAGATAGATTCTGCTTTGTTATATCGATCATTGGGAAGATAAGCAATTTAGGTTTGTCCAATATTTAAACTAACAATTCAAAAAAATTTTATTTAAATGTTTTTCGCCATAAGCGAAAAACTACCATAACTCTGCACTCTGCATTCTGCACTTTGCACTTTGCTTTCTGCACTGTTATGCAACAAAATAAAGGAGAAAAGATTATGGAAAGCTATAAGAGAGAATTTATACAGTTTCTTGAGGGTGCGGGAGTGCTCAAATTCGGAGATTTTACAGCAAAGAGCGGAAGAAAGATTCCGTATTTCATCAATGCAGGCATGATAAGGACAGGCGAGGACATCGCAAAGCTTGGCGAGTTTTATGCAAGAGCATATAAGGAAAAGCTGGGCGATAAGAAGGCGGTTCTTTACGGCCCTGCATATAAGGGAATCTCCCTTGCGGTATCTGCTGCAGTTGCCCTTTCAAAGAACGGACTCAATGTTCCTTTCTTCTTCAACCGCAAAGAGGTTAAGGATCATGGCGAGGGCGGTGTTTTTGTTGGATATGTGCCCCAAGCAGGCGAGGAGATCGTTATAATTGAGGACGTTATCACAGCAGGCACAGCTATTCGCGAGAGCATGGAGATTCTCTCACATCTT
>CAYPKQ010000035.1:0-15815 GCA_964411355.1 uncultured Lachnospiraceae bacterium | reverse complement strand
TACCGACTATAAGGGAATGATGGATCTTGTTGAGGAGCTTAATACCATGCTTGCAGAGAAAATCTGCGGCTCCAAGGTCATCACATACCAAGGCAAGGAGATCGACATGGGTCATTGGGAAAGAATGACCATGGTCGAGGCTGTTAAGAAGTATAGCGGTTGCGATTATAACGATTGGGCGACCGACGAGGATGCAAGAGCGTGTGCAAAGAAGATGCACGTTGAAGTTCCCGAGAATGCAACAAAGGGCACTGTGCTTGTTGAGTTCTTTGATGCTTTTGTTGAGGAAAACCTCATTCAGCCTACATTTATTTATGATTATCCCGTTGAAAATTCTCCTCTGGCAAAGAGAAAGGCAGATGATCCTGCTTTCACCGAGAGATTTGAATATTTCATCAATGCAACCGAGTTCGGAAATGCGTTCAGCGAGCTGAACGATCCTATCGACCAGAAGGAAAGATTTGAAAAGCAGGTTGCCGCAAAGAAAGCGGAAGAGCCTAATTGTAACGCAGAAGTAGATTACGATTATGTTACCGCCCTTGAATACGGTATGCCTCCCACAGGCGGTCTGGGCTTTGGAATTGACCGTCTCGTAATGCTTCTCACAGACAGCGCATCCATCCGCGATGTTCTGTTGTTCCCCACAATGAAGCCCGAAAAATAAGTAATAGAAATTTGAAAGAGGGCTGAAAAGCCCTCTTTTTTGGAGAAAAATGACATGGATTTTTATGGAGAGCGGTATATTGCAGATACGGACAATTATGTTGCTTTTGACATTGAAACAACGGGGCTTCATGATTCGGAGATAGTGGATTTTGCCGCAGTAAGGATAAGAGCGGGAAGAGTGGATGGCGCATATCGCACTTTTATAAAGCCCAAAAAGCCCATTCCGACAGAGGTGACGCTGATAAATGGAATAACAAATGAAATGGTTGCGTCAGCACCGTCCTTTTCCGATATTGCGGGGGATATTTTTGACTTTTTCGGGGACGATATCGTTGTTGGTCATTGTCTTGAAAAATTCTCACTGAAGATCCTTTGCGACGAGCTTGTGAGAGTCGGATTTGATGCGCTGCAGAATGATTATATCGACCTTATGGATATGTCCGAAAAATGCTGCGGTGTGGCTCTTCAAAGTCATAGCCTCAAAAATATTTCTGAATTTCTCGGTGTGAAGATCGAGGGGAGCATCGGTGCGCTCCTTGATGCGAGAACCATTATCGGTTGCTATGAAAAGCTTTGCTGTACCATGAGAGCAACTTGGCAAGACGAGAATATTTATAGCGAGCTTTCGGACGATCTTCATGCTCTCATTAGAAAAATGAAGCGAAAAAAGAATGTTGCCGACATCAGACGGGCACTTATTTCTCTTCACAAAAATGAGCTTTGCGACCCGGTTATACGCTGTTCGGTATATGTTCCTCTCATAAAATACGAGCTTTATATAAATAGATTTGAGGATGATCTGCGCAGTGAGCTTTTAGGTGCAAAGCGTGATTTTGAAAGAGGCTTGCTTTTAAGAATGTCGATTAAGGATATTGAACGCTTGAAAGCTGATATTGATTATTGCATAGATAGGCTGAGGAAGCCGAGAAAAAAGAGTTTTCTGTTTTTTTGAGATAAAAAATATGCACCTCCAAAAGTGTCTAACTTTTGGGGGGCATATCAGAATCGGACAGCCACTTTTTATAAATGTAATTGTTTTATTGGTTTATATTGTCAAGACAAGCACGGATTATATGAGATGATGAAACTCCTGCAGCATCAAAAACTGTTTCCCCCTTTGCGGGGATAACAAAGCTTTCGCTTGGAGCGAGTATACTATGCTTATAGGATGCGAGTGAGCATTGCCTATCAAGTGCGTACGAGAGCATCATGCCGCACCCTCCGGCTCTTATCTCCTCCTCAAGCATAAGAATGAGTCCGTTTTCTCTCGGCATATAAGGAAGCAGATTTTTTGCTGTCTCCTCATATGGCTTAAGCTTTTCGAGAAGCACGATGCCGCATTTTTTGCCCTTTTTTTGGAGCGTTTCCTTTGCCTTCATAGCTTCAAGGACGATCCTTCCGTATGTTACGATGAGTATATCAGGTTTTTGTCCCGACGGAATATCGGAACGAAGCGAAATACCCTTAATATCATTTTCGGAATAGAAAGCATTTATAACTTTTTCGTCCTCGTGTCCCGAAGCATATCTGATGGCGGATGGTTTGCCGCCTTTTATAGCTTCATCAAGTGCCATTTCAAGTGCCCTCGAAGTGACGGGGGTATAGATAGTCATTCCCGGCACCTCGGAAAGGAACGCAACATCAAAAATTCCGTGGTGAGTTGCTCCGTCTGCGCCGTTGAGCCCCGCTCGGTCTATGCAGAGCGTTACGGGAAGCGATTGCAGAGCAATATCATGTATGATATTGTCATACCCTCTTTGCAAAAAGGTTGAATATATCGCTGCCACGGGTCTCATTCCGTTTGCGGCAAGTCCTGCGGCAAATGTAAGCGCATGAGGCTCGGCAATTCCAACATCAAAGAATCTGTCCGGGTGAGCATCCCTAAAAGAGCAAAGCCCCGTTCCGTCGCACATTGCGGCGGTTATTGCGCAAATGCTTTTATCTTCATAAGCAAGCTCTGTAAGCTTTTTTCCGAAAACCTCAGAAAAAGTTGGCTTGTCGGAGGGGATTTTATCCTCGGGTGGCATTGAGTGGTATTTGCCCGGATCTTTTTCTGAGGGCTCATAACCTTTGCCCTTTTTTGTTTTTATATGGATTACAACATTTTCGCCCTGCTCCTTTGCGTTGTAAAGAGCATTTTCAATCTGATAATAGTTGTTGCCGTCGATAGGACCTATATAATAAAGCCCCAGATCCTCAAAATAGTTGCTTTTATACACCGCATTCTTTATGGATTTTTTCACAAGCGTAAAAAATCTTGAAAGAGGCTTGCCAATAAGCGGTATTTTTGAAAGTGCACGTCTTGTGAAGCGTTTTGTTTTTGTATATCCTCCGGAAATTCTTATTTTTGCAAGATTTTCCGCAAAATGTCCGATGTTTTTTGATATGGACATTTCATTTTCATTTATTATTATTATAAGCTTCAAATGAGGGTCGCAATTATTGAGTGCTTCGTGTATCATGCCGCCTGTGAATGCTCCGTCGCCAACGACCGCAATGGTAAATCTGTCATTTTCACCCTTTAATCTGTTTGCCTCGGCAATGCCGATGGCGGCAGAGATGGATGTGCTGCTGTGTCCTGTTCCAAAGCAATCATGCTCGCTTTCACACCTTTTTTCAAAGCCGCTGATACCGCCGCTCTGCCGCAGCGTGTGAAATTCATTTTTTCTGCCGGTTAATATTTTATGTACATAGCTTTGATGTCCGACATCAAAGATAATGCTATCATGCGGTGTGCTGAAAACACGGTGAAGTGCAATCGATAGCTCCACAACTCCAAGGTTTGAAGCAAGATGGCCACCTGTTTTGCTTACATTTTCGATTAGAAAAGTCCTTATTTCCCTTGCAAGTCCCTCAATATCTTCATTGTAATTCTTAAGGTCCTCGGGAGAATTTATATTCATTAATCTTCTGAATTTTTCGTTTGAGTTTTCAGGCATATGCCGTTATCCCTTCGTTTTGCATTTTTTGCTATATTCGGTAATGTAGAGCTTCTGAAGCTCGTTTGTCATTACCGATGCAGTAAATTTTTCATTGAATAGCTTAAGTGCATTTTCGCTCATTTTGCGTCTGAGAGCTTCGTTTTCATAGAGAGTTACCATTGCGGTTGCAAGCATTTCCGCATTCCCTCTCTCAAATGTAAGCCCGTTTATTCCATCCTTTATCATTGCGAGGTTACCTTCACAGTCGGAAGCAATTGTAGGAAGGGAAAGACTCATTCCCTCCGAGATCGCAAGACAGGATGTTTCGGATATCGAGCAATTCACATTAATATCTGTTATGTTCATATAGGGCGCAACATCACGGCAAAATCCCGTGAAAATTATTTTATCGTCCACCGAAAGGTCTTTTGCAAGAGACTTTAAACTCTCTTCAAGGCTTCCTTTTCCAGCAATGAGAAAACGCATATCGGGATGTACTCTTGCTCCTTCGGCAGCCGCCTCTATAAATGTTCTGTGATCCTTTACTTCTTCAAGTCTTGCGGCTATGGTGAAAACAAAATCATCCTTGCTGATGCCGAGCTCTTCACGAAGGGCGTTTTTTTCTGAATCGGTAACTTTTCTCATCGGTTCTGTTCCGTTTATAATGACAGATATTTTTTCCTTTTTTGTGCCCTGAATCTGAAGTATGCGGGAAGCTATTTCAGCAGTGGCTATAATGCGGTCGGAATAGTGGTTATTAAGTGCCCCCAAAAGCTGCTTGAATGGAAAAAACGTTTTGTATTTTGGCGGCATTACCGCACAGTGATGAGTCTGAAATATAAGCGGCACTTTACATTTTTTCGCTGCGATTCTTGCGGAAAATGAAGAATGAGTATGGACGATATCGGGCTTCTCTGATTTGAAAATTTCCAAAAGCTCCTTTGTTGCCGCTTTTTCATATGAAGCGTCTTTGCCATATTTCATGCTGATAACTTCATATCCAAGTGACTCCACTCTTTCGCAAAGCTCCGCATCTCTCGGAAGAACGACTTTTATATCAAATTTAGAACGGTCAAAATGGGCAAGGCAGTTTAAAAGCAGAATACCTGCGCCGCCGATATTGGAGTCGCTCAAAACATGAAGTATCTTCATTTTTTTCTCCTTCCGATGCTGAAAATTTTAAATACCGCAGTTCGGGTCATGCTCTCACCGAGGACAAAACAAATAACAAAATAGATAATAGCTCCTATGAGAACGCAGATAAGCGTTCCGAGGATACCCGTGAAATTATGTGAGAGAAAGAATACCGCCGCCCCCATAGAAAGTGATGCAATAAGCATTGCCGCAATCTGAAAAATATCGCTCCATCCAAAAATCTTATCGCCTCGGATATAGCGAAGAGCAATGTTAAATGCGGCATTAAAGAGAACTGCAAGTGCAGACGAGAGGGCAATGCCGCCGATGCCCATTTTTTCCGAAAGGAAGATAACGAAAATAAAATTGAATACTATCGAAATAAGGGCTGTGAGCATTGGGGGGAGAGTTTTTTGCTCTGCGAAAAACTTTTTTGTGCAGACCTCGTTCAGCGCATAAAAGGGCATTCCCAGGGAGAAAAAGCGAAGTGCTTCGGCGGTCATTTTGACGTCCTCGGCATTAAATTCGCCCCTCTGATATATTATCGAAACTATCGGCTCGGAGAGCACCCAGATTCCGACAGTAATAGGCAGAATTATCAGCATAAGAGATCTTATCGAAGCTCTTGTGAGCCTTGATTCTTCTTCTGTGTCGCCCTTTGCCTTTGCCTTTGAAAAATAAGGGAAGAGCAGATTTGTTGCCACAAAGGTGAAAACCCCGACAATTATAAGGTAAAGTCTGTTTGCATATCCCATTGCTGAAATTCCGCCAATGATGGAGGAAGAAAAACGAGTGTTTATCAGATTGCAAAAGGGCTGTACCCATGAGCTTATGAGAATGGGTAGAGCCATTGCGAAGGATCTTTTTATATAAGGAGACCGAAAATCTGTTTTAAGTGTAAATCTGAATCCGGTTTTTATCACAGCGGGAAGCTGTATCAGAGCCTGCGCTCCCCAGCCGATAAGCATAGAGAAAGCGAGTCCCCGGATTCCGAAACGCTCGTTGAATACGAGAAAATACAGCACCATTACCAGGTTTGAAACAAGGCTTATTACTGAGGGAAGAAGAAACTTTCCAAATGACTGTAAAATGCCCACAAAGGAAAAGGCAAGCCCTGTGAAAATTATCATCGGAAACATGATCCTCGAAAGCGAGGTCGCAAGAGATGCTGTGGAATCGGGAATGTCGGGAGCCAGAAGTCCAACAAGCGTTCCCGAAAAAGCAACGCCTATAAGAGTTATTGCGGTGGTTATAATCAAAATAATATTTACATAGCTCGAAGCAAAATTAAGAGCTTCCTTTTTGCTTTTTTTTACGAGAATTTCATTAAATATGGGAATAAATGAAGCAGTTATTACGCCGCCGATAACGAAATCAAAAATTATGAGGGGAAGCCTTGAAGCGGTATCGTAAGCAACTGCTGCCGAGGTGGTGCCATAGGAGGCGGCAAGCAGAATATCTCTCACCATACCGAGAACCTTTGCCGAAAGGGTTATAATGACCATAATAAGAGCGGTTTTTATCATTCCGCCGCCTTTTTTTTCATTCAAGTCCACCTTATCCCCCCTCAAAAAAGTTATGTAAAATAATTATACCACAAAAAGTACACAAAGTAAAGCAATTTACAAAAAAAGCGGGCGAAGGGTTTAAATGTGCGTAATTTAGCGTGAGAATATTGAGTTTGCGCCTCGATTGCTCACTAAATATTGCAAGTGCAAATCGTTAATCCGCTTTTCTTTGGTGCTAAATGCGCAAAGAAAAGGAGCGATGCGTGAAGCATATATTGATGGTGCAAATTCGTTACATCGCATAGAACCATTTTTGAAGAAAATGGTTTCGTTCATTTTCAGTAATCGTTCATGCAAAAGAAAGTGCCGCTTGGGGAGTTTCGCCTCTGCGGAGGCGACCGGCGATGTCGCCGACTCCCGCAAGCTTTTGAAAAAGCTTGACCATATCTTTTACCTGACGACGTCCTCACACGCCGATAAATTACCGTTTATCTGCCATCTATGATACTTATCTCACCGCAATGCCTCGTGTGAGGTAGGGCAGATTTTCCCATTTAACATTTATGGTATATTCATTGAAGCCCTCAACCGTAATGCCCTTTGAATATTCAATGTCGGTTTCCTTAATGCTTCGAAGCCTCAAATCAAGAACATACAGCTTATCCTGATAGAAATATGTTCCGTAGCCCTTTGAGCCATGGAATTTGAGTGCCTTGGGGTCATTTTCATTCCATGAAAATCCCTCAGCCAGCTGCTTTTTCTCACCGCTTATAACGTGATATGTATAAACATCTGCTCTATCTCCGTCTGCGATTACATAAGCAATAGTGCTATTATGAGCTATTTCTGCATGGGCAACATTTTGGATTCCGAATTCCTTTGCAATATCCCAAGTGAATTTATTGAAGCTTTCGTGATACATTATTCTTCCGTCCGAGAGAAAAAGAATGAACTGATTTCCGTCGTTTGTTTCTACCCTTTCCACAAGCTTCAGAATTTCCGCATCAAGATTCGGAAAAGCATTTACCACCTCTCCGCTCGTAAGATACACCATCGCCCAGGCGGGATAACGGTCGGAGGCAATAAGAACTCTTCTCTCGTTGCTGCCGAAAACATATGCGATTCGCCACATATAAAGCTCGTTTACATCATCATACTCATAGCTGTATGCAGCCCTATATGATTTTGTTATCTCGTTCTTGCCGTAACCAAGCTCAATTTGCATTGCTTGACCTTCGCCAAATTCATATCTCGCCTCGAAAAGATATTTTCTTTCGGGAAGATGGGCATTAAGGAATTCTTCGCTTGTTTTGCCGTTATAAACGAAGGCATATGGGAAATTTGCTTTTTGGCTGTCGTATGTAACGAAAAATTCTTCCGAGCCATTTGTAAGCTTATATACGATAACGCAGGAATTATCCGAAAGATAACTGTTATTGCTCATAAAAACAGGTGTCATCGTATCAAATTCCACATCATATGGCGGTACTATCTCGTGTGTTCCAACTGTTCTTCCGAAATCATCGGTAAAATAAACATATGTCTTTTTGGGATCATTCCTATCGCTGCAAAGATAATAATAAACCTCGTCATATGGCTCATAAACTATCTCGACCTTTGCGTTTTCATTTGGAATAAAGCTTGAGTATTGATAATATTCAAAATATTTGGCTGTCAGCGAGCCTAAAAGATAACTTTCAGGGTTTTCCGGCTTCAGCTCCTCATGATCTTTTTCAAGATAAAGGTCAAGTGCTTTATCCTGCCATTTTGTGAAATAGACCTGCGGAGCTTCATCTTCTGTTTCTTCATCATGCCAGCCCGTAAGCTCGATCATTCTGTTTTTCAGAACCTCGCCCTCGTCGCCTTCCTTGCCGCCTGCAAGAAATTCCTTGAAGACCTGGGTAAGCTCGCTTTTTTCGGTATAAGGATAAGTCGGCTCGTTGTCAAAGCGCACAAAGGTTATGGTATCGTCATTTATAAAATAACGCATCTCGCCCTTTGAGTTGTCAAGCTCACATTTGAAAACCACCCTCTGAAAATCGGGAGTAGTGATAGTCAAAATGGGCTTTTTGTCCTCGAAAAATTCATAGATCTTGCCATAATTATCATAATAATCATAGCTTTTGTTCGAGTGGCTTTCAAGCTTTATGACATTCTCATCCACAAGCTCATCTTCCTTGTTTGCAAGGAGTATCTTTTCTCCGTCGGGTGTTATCTTTGTTATTTTCGTAACCTCGTAAGCTGTTACCTCGCTTACATACAGATTGCTCTCATCATCAAAAGCCTGAAGACTAAGCCCATCAAGGCTTTCCGTCTTTTCGCCTGTGGAGATATCATAAATTCCGTAGCCGCAAGTCCATTCCCAGCCGCCGATACGGTATGCAAAGCGGTTTTCATCAAGGAAAGCAATGGGAGTATAACCCGTAACATCTCCGACGCCGGCTTTTTTGCCGTTTATCATATCATCGAGCATCACATTTTCACAAACTCGCTCTACTCTGCCGTCGGAATATACTATTTCAATTCCGCCGTGATTTTCTCCGTCATCCACCACTCTGTAAACTCTGATGTTTTTTGCCTCATTTTCGATATATTCCTGATAAAAGGGATACATCTCGATCTCGGTCTTTTGGCAGATAAGCTGACCGTTCTCATATGTAACCTTAAATGCGGTTTCTACCATAGACTTTTCAAGCTCGGTGTCATAATACATACGGTAAAGGATATAATCACCGTTCTTGATCATAGCATTTGTCGGCATAATGTCGGAATAAACCGTAAGAGTGCTGACTATTCTGCCGCTGTTCATATCAAGAAGATAAAGATCGAATGTGCCGTATTCCGCTGTTCTGTCAACTCTGAAAAGCTTTTTGTCCGAAGCAAAATCAGGACCTTCATAGTCATGATAAACACTCTGCGCACTGTTTGGAATATTTACATAATTCACCTTTAAATCATCTTGATTGAAAAGAATTCTGATAACGCTATCCCTAACAATTTCGCCATTTGGTACTTCATCTGTTTCAATATCATCCTTGCTTACGGTATCTTCGCCCGGTTTCAATGCAACAAACGAGCATGAAGCCGCTGCAAGAACAATAACTATCGCAAGAATGGCGGAAAGTATTTTGTTTTTGTGCTTCTTTGTCATCATAATTACACGCTCCTTTACAGAACTGCTTGCAAATCCCGTGGCGATGCTGCGCTTCACGGGAAGCATATCAATAATGATCCTCGCATATTCAATTCGGTCGTTCTCCTTCATTTTGCCGGTTACTGCATAGTCGCAGGCAAGCTCCCCATCCTGCTTTGAAAGATAAGCGGCAACCCAAACAAGGGGATTCCACCAAAGGAAAACCACCGCACATATGCGGAAAAATGACCATATATTATCCCCATGGCAAAGGTGGACATACTCATGGCGGAGTATCATTCTTCTGCCTTCGCTTCTATATGCCTTCGGAGTGAGGTAAACCGAGGGTATAATACCGTAAAGACAGGGAGTTCTCACCTTTGCCGAGAGATAGACCTTGAGATTTTTATATTTTCCAAGCCTTTTGCGCTCACGTCTCAGCGAAACGCCAAAGGACAAAGCAGCAATGCTATACCAGAGGGCAAGCAGGGCAGAGCCGCTTATCCAAATGATTTTCAGCAGCTTTGCCATCGAAATACTCTTTTTTGCACTCGGCACATTGCCTATATCAGTAGCCCCCGACAGCGCATTCCCCGGTGTGGAGGAAATTACACCACCGGGAATGTCACTGTCGTCGGCTGATGTTGGTATTTTTTCAATGTTTTCCGTACCTACAGGCGAGCTTTCGGGCATATTTTGCACACCCGAGGTATCTATGGGAAAAGAAAGCTCATTATTCTTGTTTGTTTCATTTTCAAAGTCGATATAGGGCAGCTTTTCGCTCCCTGTTATCTCTGAATTTGCCTTATTGTCTATGGGTACAAACGCCTTCGGAATTTCAAGCTCGAAAAGCTGAAAGGGAATAAAGAGCCTCACAAGCACCACAAGCCAGAGCGCATATATCAGCTTTGGTGAAGCACTGCGGCGAAAGATTGCTCTTATTCCTATCACAGCCAAAATAAGCAGGGAGAGTGAGATTATATATTCCATTTTTATCCTTTCTGTTGTTTAAGCCAACAATACATTTTACTTTTTGGCGTTTTCAAGAATCCTTTTCAGCTCCTCAATCTCTTTTTCCGTAAGTGCGTGTCTTCCAACAAGGGATGACACCATCATTCCAATGCTTCCGTCATAAACCCTTGATAAAAATGAGTCGGTTTCATCCTTTGTTGCATCGCTGCGCTTGATGAGAGGATAATACTTATGAATTCTTCCGCTCTCATCAACTCTCACCGCACCCTTTTCTATAAGTCTTTTGAGCATAACGAAAACGGTCGTTTTTGTCCAGCCCGTATCATCCTGAAGCTCGGTAACGAATTCTCCTATTGTTCTTGGCTGAGCCTGCCAGAGAAGCTTCATAAGCTTCCATTCGCCCTCTGAAAGATTGATATTGTTCATTTTTGTACCTCCAAATCAGATGGTTAACATCTGTTATCCATTTCTATGTTACCATATTGGTTAACAAATGTCAACCATTTTTTCCAAAGTTTTCAGAGTTTACATTTTATTAACAATATCCGTAAACAGTAATTTAGCGGTGCGTTTATAAAACGCAAATCTGTAGGGGACGGCGACCTCGACGTCCCCTACAAAAAATCGTTATCGCCTGTTCGATAAATTACTGTTTACGCAAATACTTTTTTACAACACAAAAAAGGAATGAATCAATCGCTTTTAAAAGCTTTTGATCCATTCCCCTTTTCAAAGATAGGCTAATAAGACAACGATCTCAACAATTTAGTCTGTATTAAGTTCAAGGGAATAATAAAGCTCGGCATGATGGCTATATAAATACATCTCCACGCCTATCTCATCCTCGTCAAGGAAATATCCGAGAACCCACTTGTTTTCACCGATCTTTTTGCGGTATAAGGGATCGTGGAAATCTGCGTGCGCTTCCGGTGCTCCGTTGATTATGTAGTTTTCCCAGACCTGCGTTCTTTCGATGTGTCCTTCCTCATCTTCAACAAGACCGCCGAGACTGAAGGTATGAAGGAAAGACTTAACATCGGCATCGGTATCTTTCTCATCCTCGGTAACTGTCAGAGTTATCAGGATAAAGCGTTTCTTCATCTCCGTCTCCTCACCAAGCACTATTCTTGGCTTCTCACCGGCTTCAAGATCACCCTCTACGATTTTTGCGCCTCTCATATACGGGATAAATTCTCCGTTTTCTCCCGTAAACTTTTCAATGACGTCACTTCTGATAAAATCCTTTTCATAGCCTGAAATATTGTCAAGCATCTCGATCTTATCTACCCTTACGGTCCTTTGATAAAAATAGCCGTTATATTCTCCAACATCGAACAATTTCAGCAGATCATCACGGTAAACATATATGGGATCGGTATAGAACACCTCTGGGGTGCTGTCATCAGAATCGCTACCGAACTCGTTTGAAATGGGAAGAGCAATATTTATGTCACTTACCTCGACAATTTTCATGCCTTCTGCTATAGCCTTTATCTCCCGGACGGTTATTCCGTATCCCGCCATGCCGTGAATAAGCATTTCTTCCTTTTCAAAGAGGACGTAAATATCCTTGTCATAAACCACAAGTGAATCCCAGGTCAGAAGATAGGCTTCCTTATCACCTGCCATGAATTTTTCTGCTTCATCGACATATTTCACAATTTCATTGAAATCGCTTCGCCGCAGGTCGTGCCCTACAAAGGTTATGGCACGGCTCATGGACTCGCCTCTGTATTTATGAGTTGCGGTAGCATCTTCGCTAAGATCGCTTGGCATATAGTCAAATTCAAGTCTGACGCTTATCGCCCCCTTTTCGCTATCGGAGTTCCAAGCTCTGAGCGGTGCTTCGGTGTCCTTATTTTCTTCGGGAAGAGCTGCATGGAGCTTGACACCGTCATCTTCTTTTGCCATAGAGAAATCAATAAGCCTTGCTGCCGCAAAAACGCTTATGCTGAGAAGTGCAACACTTGCCGCAATAGCTAAAATTTTAAAGCCGAGCTTACGTGAGAAACCCGACTTGTTTCTTTCCTTTTCCGCCAAATATTCATAGCAGGAATTTTTGATCCTCTGCTTTGCGCCCTCGTCAAGCCCGATGCCGGCAAAAGCCTCTTTTATTGAATTTTTCTTCAAAATATTCACTCTCCTTTATAAATTTTGATAAAGAGCTCTCTGCCCTTTTTTATCCGCATTTTAACTGCAGACTCGCTCTTGCCGATGACTTTTGCAATTGTTTTATAATCCTGCCCCTCGGCAAAATGAAGCATCATGACCGAGCTGTATTTTTCGGGAAGAAGCATCAGTGTCCTTATGACCTCGTTGCCTTCTCCCTCCTCACTTGCATAGGTGGATGCTATGCTTTCGATGTCCTCTGACAAATGAGCTCTGTTTTGTCTTAGGATATCGCGGCAATGGTTGACAGCCACTCGGATAAGCCATGCCTTTCGGTGTTCTTCCGAATAGAATTTTGGATGCTTTTTTATGTATTTCAGATATGTATCCTGAACCGCATCCTCTGCATCTGCTTCATTTGCAAGTCTAACGAGACATAATCTGTAAAGCATATTCCCATATTCGTCTACAATAAACTCGACCTCATCCATTTTCTCGCCTCCTTTCACCTATAATACGTTTGGGAAACGGAAAAAGTCAATTTTTGTTTAAAATTTGTCTGAAAGACCGTTAAATTAAAAAGGAAAAATGTCGAGCCGAAAGGATCGGCTCGACATTTTTGCTCTTATCAGTTAAAAAATTCCTTATATATGTTTATACAGTCAAAAATCGGATCATAGGTTGCGGGAGCGTGTGCCGTAACGAGCACATATTCCTTTCCCGTGGAATTGACCTTTGCAAGGCTTGCAAGGCAATGCAGTCCTTCATTTGTAAAGCCTGTTTTTCCGCCGAGAACGGTCGCTTTTCCCGATTCATTTCCTGCCATTCGGGAAAACATTGTGCTTGTAAGCAAAAGTCCTTCCGGATGAAATGGGGTTGACTCGGTGGTGTACTGATATGTACAAAGTATCTTTTTACATTCCTCTATCTGAAGGGCATATTGAAGTATCATTGCTATCTCATGAGGGGTGCTGTAATGGTCATTATCGTGAAGTCCGCTGGGATTCTTGAAATGGGTATTTGAAAGCCCCATTTGAAGTACCTTTTTGTTCATCATTGCCACAAATCCCTCAATCGAACCGCCGATATGCATCGCAAGCGCATCGGTAGCGTCGCCGCCGGATGGCAGAATAGCTCCGTAAAGAAGATCTCTTACCGTCACAGCCTCACCTACCGAAAAGCCTGCAACAGATGCTCCTGCGATAAACAGCGGATCGGTAATTTCGGCAGTCATGGTAAATGTCTCGTCAAGATTTTTGCAATTTTCATATGCAACGATAAGGGTCATTATCTTCGTCATTGAAGCAGGAAATATAGTTGCATCGGGATTTTTCTGTGCAACAACGGTATTGCTCGAAAGATCGATAAGAATAGCATAGTCAGATGCGATAGAGGCGCCGAGCTCGATAACATTCGGGCTTGTGCTTGCATATGTAACAGCTATTTTTTTATCGCCGTCATCCGCACTTACCGCATTATCGTTTTCGGAAGCATTATCCTCCACATTATTCGTTTGAGGAGCATCGGCATCTGCATTTACAGTGCTGCGACGGCTATTGACAACGGTGCAGATTATTCCCACCGTTATCATGATAACAAGCAGAAGGGCAAATAAAGGAACCCAGCTAAAAGGCTCTCTTGAATAGGACTGACGTGGCATCTGCCTTCTCGCACTACAATTCTGCCCTATGGGTCTTTGTCCGTTGGCAGGGCGATTTTGATGAGAAATAGGTCTTTGGCCTTGAGCAGGTCTTTGACGGTTAAAATTTTCTCGCTGCATATTCCCCTGATTCATACTGCTGCGGTTATACGACCCGTTATTTGGCTCGTATTGCCCTCTATTATTATAATTATTATTCATTTTAACCACCTGTTTTTTCTTGCTTGCTAATAGTATATCATACTTTTGGCGAAAAGTATATCACAATTTAGTGAATTTTTCAAAAAAAATAATTTTTTTTAGGAAAAAACAGGCGATTTTTGTGAAAATCAAGCACCTGTGCGCTTTCTGTACTGTCCGGGCGGTATTCCCTTATATTTTTTAAAGACCTTAACAAAATAACTGAGATCGTAAAAACCGCATTCGGCAGCAATATCTATTATTGATTTTTCGGTTTCTGTCAGCATCTCGCTTGCTCTGTCCACACGGTAGCAGTTGAGATAATCAATGGGCGAGCGACCCGTCAAACGGCTGAAAAGACGGCAGAAATATTTTGGAGAAAAGCCTGCCACCTCCGCAAGATCGTCAAGAGTGATATTTTCGTTATAATGCGCTTCAAGCCAGGTTATTACCTTTTTGAAGCTGACGATATATCTGTTTTCGGGAATACTGACGCAATTATTTTTTTCTCCATACGCCTCTTTTTCGATGATGATAGAGAAAATTTGATATAGATATGAGACAGCGGCAAGCTTATATCCCTTTTTCTCTCCTAAAACTGCGTCAAAAAAGCCGTCAATGGCAAGCCTTATCTCTCTATCGGTTTCATATCGGTACGGATGGCTGATAAAAACATCATTTGCAAGGATAGGTGAAAGCTCTTCTCGGCATCCCGCAAGAGACGTGATGGGATTTACACCGAAAACGAGACATTCATATATGCAATCCTCAGGCTCTCCGCTGTGAAGATTTCCGCCGTGAATAAGAATGGCATCCCCTGCCCGAAGATTAAAATCCTTCTCGTCGATTTTGAGAGCGAGACTTCCGCTGATGATTCTTATAAGCTCGTATTCAACGTGCCAATGGCACATCATTCTGTATCTTGGAAAATCGCTTGTGACACGGTACAGCGCAATTGGAAAATCTGCACTTCCATGCTTGATTTTTTCAAGCTCGCTGAGATTTATGATGATCACCGCCCTTTAAAACGCCTAAAAAAGCTCTTTTGAGAATATTTTACATTGCATGAGCGGAAAAATCAAGATCAAAACCCAAAAAAGTGAATATATTACAATTTGTTCGCACTATTTTAATAACACTTCACGTTTTCTATACTGTATAATATAATTGAATATTTGGCGATGTGTGCCAATCATGAAGGAGGATATTATGAAGAAAAGAATTATTGGCGATTATCCCGTTATCGGTATCCGTCCGATAGTTGACGGAAGACGCGGCCCCATGAAGCTCCGCGAAAGCCTTGAAGACCAGGTAATGGGTATGGCAAATGCCGCAAAAAAGCTTTTTGAGGAAAATCTTTGCTATTCAAACGGTGAGCCGGTTAAGGTTGTTATTGCCGACAGCAGCATCGGAAGAGTTCCCGAGGCTGCCGCTTGTGCCGACAAATTCAAGAAAGAGGGCGTTGATATCACCCTTTCGGTAACTCCCTGCTGGTGCTACGGCTCGGAAACCATGGATATGGATCCCAATAC
>CAYPKQ010000034.1:0-16014 GCA_964411355.1 uncultured Lachnospiraceae bacterium | reverse complement strand
GCAAAAAAGATAGTATGCGTTATCATCGCCGTTCTGGGAATGACTTTTGTTTCGGGTATTTTTGATGCGTCCTTTGGGGGACTTTACGACCTCATCGGTGTCTTTCTCGGACTTGGTGCGGCACTTCTCTATGCGAGTGTTGTAATACTTAACAAAAAAATGGGCGAATTACCGCCCTATGAAAAGACCTCGGTTCAGCTTGCCTCTGCCGCCGCAGTAATTCTGCCTTATGTGCTTTTTGCAGAGGAGATAAGTGCGGAAAGCTTCGATCTTACCTCGATTTTGATGATGATAGTTGTTGGAGTGGTTCATACGGGCATTTCTTATGCGCTGTATTTTGGCTCTATGTCCTCTCTCGGAGCGCAGACTGTTGCTCTTTTCAGCTATATCGACCCGATAGTTGCAATTATTCTCTCGGCAGTTCTGCTGGGAGAAAATATTGGTGTTATGGGCTATGTCGGCGCAGTGCTCGTCCTCGGCTCGACCCTTTACAGCGAGCTCCCGGAAAAAAAGAAAAAACTGCACTGAACACGAAACTTTTAGCATTACAGTATTTTGTGAACTATAGGCGTGTGAATTTTATTATAATTAAGGCTAACAAACATCCTCACGCACCGCCAAATCACTGTTAAATATCATGTAAAATATAAAAACAAGCGGCTGTCTCTTTTGATGAGAGACAGCCGCTTGTTTTTTACGAAAAAATTTACGCAGGTAAATATTATTTGCTCTTTAATTTTCGACGCTTACCCACATACAGGGTCTTACGCCGCAGGAGTAGGAATATGTATAAACTCCCATGGAATTAAGCTCTCCCACATAGCTGACGGTAGAAACATAAACAAGGCTCTCGCCGGGGGTACGAAGCCAGCAAACGCTGGTACCGCTTATGGGTCCGGACTGAACTCCGTTGTCTCTTGCGTACTGTGTGGTATATCCTATGGCTTTGTCCGTGCCCTTAAGATATTGATTGAACTCGGCATCGCTGAGAAGGAACACTCTGTCTGCGGTAACGTTTCCACCCTTGGTCTTATATTTCAGATTATTGGGAGTTTCGATATCGCTTTCTATTATCCTTCCGATCTCGTTACCCTTGAAGGCTTTATTCAGAAAATCGCGGTTGAGCCACTTGCGAACATCACTTGTTTCCCAAGTTGCCGCACCATAGCTATCCTTATAAATAACAGCATCAATAGCATAAAGGGTCATGATAAGAGCTTTATTTTCCTCTGCATCATAGTCAAGGACGATCCATTCGAGGGATTCCGCACCGTTTGAAGTATCGCCATCCTGCTCATATGTGCCGAATCTTATAATATTGCCGGCAACGGTATATTTATAATCATCGAGAAGTGCCGCTGTTTGTGAATAATCGGGAATTTTGTTGAGAAGCTCAACACCCTTTTCGATATTTCCACGATTTATAAGGAGCTTAGCTGCATTGTAAATAAGAATATCCGAGAAAACACATCCGGCAAGACCGATAACGGCAAGAGAAAGAATGAGTATCCAAGCTGTCTGTATCTTCAGAGTTCTGTGCATTTTTTTGATGAGCTCGCTGGTCTTGGGTGGGTTTTTTACCTTACCTTTTTTCTTTTTCGCTTTGGCTTCAGCGACTTCTTCTGTATTTTGAACATTCATTTCGGGGGTATTGCTATCCATCTGTGAACCTCCATCTTGTATATATGGAATATTGTACATTATATTTTCCCCATTGTCAATGTTTTTTTGGAAATATTTAAAAAATAAGGGGAATGGGAAAAATTTTCTGTTGAATTTCAGAAAACCTATTGACAAATTTTTTCTTTGGAGTATAATGAGCGCAGAAAGGCATATTTTAGGTAAGCCTTTCAAAAATTTAATAGAAAAAAGCCATGGGCAAAAGAGAATGGGGGTATGTGTTATGAGCACAAAGAACCAAGCGGTCATACCTGATTACGAAAAGCTTTTTGCAGAAGAAGCGGCAAGTAAAAAGAGCGGTTTAGGCATTATTTTTAAGCTGATGAGAAAAAACCGGTCCAAATTTACTTTGTCCATAATCATGTTTTTCATAAAAGACATATATTCCATAATTTCTCCTATTGCCACAGCCAATATCATCGATATTGTGGTTGAGGGCGGTGAAAACATATGGGAAGGTATCATAATGAATGCTGCGGTGGTTCTTGCTGCCTATCTTATCCATATACCGCTTCATATCATCTATGCAAAATATACAGACAATATGCTCCGAACCATCTCTGCCGGTATGCGCCGAACTCTTATCCGAAAGCTCCAGCATCTTTCCATCACCTATCATAAGGAGATCGAAAGCGGCAGAGTTCAGTCGAAATTCATCCGAGATATCGAAGCCATGGAGCATCTTCTAACGCAAATAACCAAATCAATTCTCCCCTCCATAATGTTTTTGATAGCAAATATCATTATCGTTATCAGAACGAGCTGGGTGGTTGCTGTTTTCTTTGCTCTTGTAGTTCCCGTTCAGGTTGTATTCACGAGCTTTTTCAGAAAAAATCTGCGTGCTGTCAATTACGACTTCAGAAAAGCTAATGAGCAGATGAGCGCAAAGGTTTCCGAGATGATAAATATGATCCCCGTTACCAAGGCACACGGTCTTGAGGAGGAGGAGCTTATCAAGCTTGAGACCAAGATAAGAGGGCTTCGGGCAAAGGCACTTGGAGTTGACGGCGCAAATGCGAGATTCGGCTCAACGCTTCATATAACGACGCAGATCTTTTCCCTCATCAATCTGATTTTCAATGTATATCTTGCAACAATTGGCGTTATAGGTGTTGGAGATATCGTACTTTTCAGAACGTATTTTGCCGATATCGCAGGCAGAATAAACGGTCTTGTTGCTATGCTTCCCGAGCTTACCAAGGGAGTTGAATCGGTACATTCCGTTTCCGAGATCATGTTCTCAAACGATGTTGAGGACGATGAGGGCAAGATCAAGCTCCGCTTTGTTCACGGTCATCTTAAATTTGACCATCTTTATTATCGCTATCCGGGCGCGGATGAGGACACTATAAAAGATCTTGATCTTGAGGTGAAACAGGGCGAATGTATTGCATTTGTCGGCGGCTCGGGATCGGGAAAATCCACCGTTATGAATATCATAATCGGATTTTTGCAGCCAACGGGCGGTCAGTACCTTATTGACGGAAAGCCTGTTGAGGCACTTTCCATGAGCGATTACAGACATTTTATCTCGGTCGTTCCCCAGAACAGTATTCTTATGACGGGAACTATAAGAGATAATATTACATTCGGTATGCCCAATATAAGCGAAAAGAGGCTTCGTGAGGTTCTGGAGCTTGCAAATATCAACGAATTTCTTGACACTCTGCCAAATGGACTTGATACCTTTATAGGTGAGAACGGCGGCAAGCTTTCCGGAGGTCAGAAGCAGAGGATCTGTATTGCGCGAGCACTTATCAGAGATCCCAAGATACTTATTCTCGATGAGGCAACCAGCGCACTTGACAATATTTCTGAATATCATGTTCAAAAGGCTATAAACGAGCTTATTAAGAACCGAACCACCTTTGTTGTGGCGCATAGACTTTCAACCATCCGCGATGCGGACAGGATCGTTGTTCTGGATGGGGGCAAAATGGTTGAGATCGGAACATACGAGGAGCTGATGGAAAAGAAGGGTAAATTCTATGAGCTTAAAACTCTCAGCGATATGAATGTTTCCGAGGAAGAGATCAAAACCGATTGATCGCACTGATGGAAAAATAAAGGGACTGTGTCTTTCGAAGAGCAATTGACACAGTCCCTGTTTTTTGCAAAATTAAATGTAAATATTTTTCCTATACAGTAATTTGTCGGTGCGTGAGGACGCTAAATTACTGTTTATACATTCTTTTATATTCGGCTACAGTATTTATCTGAATTTTTTGATAAGCTCTTCGAATATTTCAAGAATTTTAAATCTGATTTCGTATTTTCCTTCACCATCGCCATTGCTTTCTGTGATGATTCTGTACTGCTCGCCCGTAAGTCCTGCGGCAATGAAGCCGTCTTTCAGTCCATCATCATTTTTCGAGGCGGCGGAAAGACAGATGGGCGGAAAAAGCACGCACCACCAATTTTGCCCAACTGCTTCGCCAATTTTTATCTGAAGCGAAAGATATTTTCCTCCGGGAAAAGCGGCACTCTCATATACTCTTGTTGGGTAATATTCCTCACTGAACACCACCTCAGCTTTATAGGATGAGCCGTTTTCCTTTAAGGTCGCATTTGCGATGTCCTCATATTTTGAGAGATTTTTCTCCATCAAAAGGATAGCTTCTTCCCTTTTTTCGCAGTCGGATAAAAGTCCGTTTGTAAATTCAATTATCGAGTCTCTCACCTTCAGCTTCAGTGCCTGATCCTCGTCGCTGTCGGAATTTGCAAGAATGTGAAGTCTGATAACGCTTTCATATACCTCTCTTTCCCCGTGTATGGGCAAAAGACCCAGCAAAAGAGCAAGAGAAACTGTGATAAGTAAAACTGCGAATGCCTTTTTTTCCATTTTTATTTTTATACCTCTTTTTTGTTTTTTGTATCAAAATTTTTGACAGCCAATTGAGGTTTTATTCAGAAAAATACATATTTGACAAAAAACGCCTTATAATGTATAATGGATAGCGAAAGGTGGCGAGGCGTAAATGGCAAAAAAGAAAAAGAAAATAATCAGCTTCATAATTTTAGCGGCAATTATGCTTTTGTCATTGTCATCCTGTTCCGGAGACGTTGTTTCTCTCTCCGAAAAGGAGATCCCGTCAAGGCTTCCCTATGAGGCGGTAGCGGAAAAAGCCATAGGGCTTCTGAATCCCGATTCCGAAATGAGAGGAATATGGATTGCAAGCGTTGGGAATATCAATTTTCCGTCAAAGCAGGGTCTTGGCAAGAAGGCTCTTATGAGTGAGCTTGATGAAATTGTCGAAAACTGTGCGTCACTCGGAATAAACACCATATTTTTTCAGGTTAGACCGGCAGCAGATGCCCTTTATTCTTCGGTTCTTTTCCCCGCTTCCGAATATGTTTCGGGAAAGCAAGGAAAAATGCCCGAGGGTGGCTTCGACTGTCTCGAATATCTGGTAAATGCCGCAAAAAGTCAGAAGATAAGAGTGCACGCTTGGATAAATCCCCTGAGAGTCACATACGGCAGCCAAAAATATCCAAAGACCGACCTTTCCTCTCTTTGTGAGGATCATATTGCAAGGAAAAACCCCGATTGGGTGGTGGCATATGATGATGGAAGGCTCTATTTTGATGCCGGTATTCCCGATGTCAGAGAATATATTGCCGCCGGAGTTCGTGAAATAGTATCAAATTACGACGTTGACGGCATAATTTTTGACGACTATTTTTACCCCTATCCCGTAAATAATGCGGATTTTGAAGATGGAGCAAGCTATGCATTATACGGCGGCTCGATGGAGAAGGGTGATTGGCGCAGAGAGAATATAAATGCTCTCATAAAGAGCTGCTATGAGGCTGTAAAGGAAGTAAACTCCGCTTGCCTTTTCGGTATTTCGCCCTTTGGAATCTGGCAGAATGACGACGGCAGTAACGGTGGAAGCGAGAGCCGAGGTCTTGAAGCTTATGAAAGCCTTTACTGTGATGCGCTTGCATGGATAAAGGGAGGATACGTGGATTACCTTTCCCCTCAGCTTTATTGGCGGTTTGATACCGCTGCCGCACCATATGGGGAGCTTGCAGAGTGGTGGAATTCCGTTCTTGACGGAAGCGGAATCAAGCTCTATATCTCTCATGCTCCATATATGTATGAAAGCTGGGATGATCCTCTTGGCGAGCTTACGGAGCAGATAGAGTTTTCAAGAGAGCTGATAACATATAAGGGCAGTATTCTCTACGGATATGAAGCCATCGCCAAAAACAGCCTGGGGGTAGGAGACGAGATAGGGAAGCTTTTCGAGGATGAGATAATCTATTCCGATTACTATTCAACCGCAGAGCCGCTTCTGCTTGATATTCCTTCCCAAACGAAGGAAAAAAGGATTAAGGTCAGCGGAAAAAGCGACCCCGCAGTTACCCTTTCCTATGAAGGGCAAAGGATAAGTCGGGGAAGAGACGGAAGCTTTACTCTTGAGCTCACTCTGAAAACGGGCGAAAACAGCATAATTTTCGATTACGGAGGCAAGGAAACGGTTTTCATAACGGAATATGTTGAATGAGGTTAAAATTTGCTTGACTGATACAATAAATTAGTATATAATGTTATTATCGCACCAAAATCGGGAGGAAAAATAATGAAGAAGATACTGTTTTTACCGCTTGTATTTATCATGCTCTCCGCTTTTCTTATCCTTTCGGCATCGGGAGTGCAGATTCTTGTGGCAGAGGGAAACAACGGCGAGAGCATTACATGGGAGCTATACGACCTTTACGGAGGAACGGGCGAGAAGCCACATTATAAGCTCATATTCTCCGGCGAGGGGGCACTTGTGGGCTATACCAATGACGGTGAACAGCTTTCATATGGCAATTATTCCGAAAAGCATCAATTTCAGGAGTGGAAAAGCAATATTTACGAGGTAGTGGTTGGTGACGGTATCACCTCTATCGGTAGGGCGGGAGTGGCATTTTTGCCGGAGCTGAGAACGATAGAGCTTCCCGCAGAGATCGACTCCCTTGCAAATCAGGCGTTTGCGGGAAATAAGATGCTCGAGAGAATAAGCATAAGAGGAAAAAACACATTTCTCGGTGCAGATCTTTCTTCTGTAACGTCCTTTGGCACTCACATTTTTGATGGCTGTGAAAATCTGAAATATGTACATTTTAATCCCGATTATGTGGGAAAGATCAGAAATGAGGTGCTCAAAAGCTGCGTTTCGTTGAAGGTTCTTGTGATTCCTGCGGGAGTTACGGAAATTGCGGCGGATGCCTTTGAAAATTCATCATTTGAGCATATCATTTTTCTTGGTGACCCCATCATCGGCAAGGATGTTTTTTATAAAGCCCAAACCGATAACCTTACTCTTTATGGCACCACCGGGGACGGAAATGTCCGGAACTTTGCCCTTGAAAACGGCATAAAGTTTGTAAATGAAATCCCCGTTATCGACCCTCTTTACTATAGCGGTGATCCGAACGTTATCGACATCGGAAAAGCGGGTACTGATGTTTATTATAAGCTTGTTCTGGGCGAGGACGGATTTGCTGCGATGCACGTTTTCGGAGAGGGCAGAACTGCCGCCATGTTCAGCGTTGCAGACGTTTCTCTCGGATATTATACAAGACATCTTGCATGGTGGTATCCTTATAACAGCCTTATAAAAAAGATAATTTATCCCGATAACATTACAGCTCTTGGCGGTCACGCAGGCGGAAATATGCCAAATCTTGCAGAAGTCGAGATACCGAGAACACTTAAAAAGATCGGCGGTGCTGCCTTTGAAAGCTCGGGCAAGCTGAACTGTATCTACATAAGAGGAAACGAGCCGATACCGGGACATGTTGACCTTACATCCGTCAGCGAGATAGGGGCATATGCCTTTGACGGCTGTGCAAGCATCGTTTCGGTGGAATTTGCGGAGTATCCCAAAACCACATGGCTCAATACCGAAACGTTTAAAGGGTGCAGAAGTCTTAAGACTGTAAAGCTTCCCTTTAATCTTCAGCATATCGACCTTGAGGCATTTGAAAACTGTACAAGCCTTAGTGAGATCATCATATATACCGATGCAACCATTGATGACGATGCCTTCAAGGGATGTACCTCCCTTAAGACCATAAAGGGAGTTCGTGATTCTCATGCGCAGGAATACGCCGAGAAAAACGGAATCGAATTTGTTTTGCCAAATGTTGTTTCCGTCTATCTTGACGGTAAGCTTGCAGAGAAGATAGACGTTGTTGAGGGTGTTAAGCTTCTTCCGAGGCTCACAGAGGGCAAGGCTTGTCTTTTATACTATGACGAGGTCTTCACCGAGCCTTATGATTATTCAAAGAAGATATATGAAAGCATGACCCTCTATGCGCTTCCCATCGTTTATCATGCAGGATTTATGGTAAGGACCGAGGGCTATAACGGTCTGCGAGCTCTTTATAATTTCAATTTTGATGCGGTGGGCGGAAGTTCGATTTATAATATCAAGGAAATGGGCTCTCTTTCATCTCTTGAAAGGGGAATAAGGGGAGAATGCGATATAAAAGTAGGCGATAATCATGTTTTTTCCAATGTTATTGCAAGGGATAATGCTCTTTGCGGCAAGCTCTCCGCAAATCCAAGCGGTAATGAGGCGCAGTTTGCCCATACCGCAACGGGATATGAAAAGGACGGGGCTTTGAGCGCAAAAAATGCCACCGAAATTCTCCATTTCAGAGCCTATATTATCATCGAAAACAAGGAAACGGGCGAGGTTTTTGAGCTTTATACCGATCCTGTATCCGCAACACTTCATGAAAAGGCTGCGCTCACAGCAGAGGCCGGCGGCTCTTCACTTTCCGATCCTCAAAAGGAATTTTTAAGCGCAGCGTCAGAGGCAGAATATGACAGAGAGATGATATACACCGAGGATGAGCTGATGGCGTATATAAAAGAGATGTATGCCGATATCGACCATGTTATCTACGGTCAGCAGCTTGGCGGAAGCTCTTCTCCCGATGTTTTTGCAAATTATCTTGCTTCTTTCCGAGCCGAAACCGGAAATTACCCCGGAGTTATCGGTCTTGACCAGGTTTCGATAAATCAGGGAGAATATACGGACGAGGAAAAGGATATCTATTTTGACGATGTTCTTGAATATGTAAGACGGGGCGGAATAATTACTCTCAGCATCCATCTGACAAATCCGAGAGATGCATCTGCAGGATATCGCGGAACTCTTGGCTTTGAGGATGCCTGGGAGGAGCTTCTTACAAAGGGAAGCGAGCTCAATCTCTCCCTTCATACCTACCTTGATGATGTAAAAGACACGCTTCAAAGGCTTGAGGATAGAGGAATTCCGGTTCTTTTCAGACCTCTTCATGAAATGAATATAAGCTCTTTCTGGTGGTGCGTAAACCAGAATGTGGATGGAACAAAAAGAGTTCTTGACAGCAGCTACGTTATAAGACTTTGGAAATATTATTACGAGTTTTTCGAGAACGAATGTGATCTTGATAATCTTATATGGGTATATGGTCCCAACTATACCAATAATACAAGCACAACAAGCGGAACTCAGCACGTTATGTATGCTTATCCCGGAGACGAGTATGTTGAAATGGTAGGCTGTGACTGGTACACGGGTACAGACGATTACAGGGAGATCGACGGCGAGGGAAAATCATTCTCCTCACTTATGGCAACAGGCTATCCCGCAGCGATCACGGAATTTGGTCCCTCCGGCGATCTGCTTCCGCAAAACACGGGCGATCCACATCCATACAAGGCAATGAGACAGCTTGCTATCGTCAAAAATATCGCATATGAGCTTAATTATTCGATGGTTTATATCCTTAACTGGACTTCAAAATGGTCGATACTCGAGATGGGTGACAGCAATGAATTTATGGCAGACCCGATGATATATGGCACAAATGAGACATATTACGGTCTTATTGCCCCAAAGATTAAATAATATTCCGAAAGGTTTTTTTATGAAAAAAATTTGTTTTTCTTTTATTTTCTCCGTTATAGCAGCGCTTCTTTTCTCTGCCTCGATCTGCGCTTCGGATAATACTAACATCGTTGCCGAGGGAATGAGCGGGGAAAATATAAGCTGGAAGATATGTAATATAAATTCCGAGGAGGCTTCAAAGCCACATTATCAGCTTTATTTTGAGGGTGAAGGCGAGCTTAGGGGATATACCGAGGACGGCAGCGCATTAGGCTACGGAAACTACAAAAAATCTCAATTCGGTCCTTGGATGGATTATCTTTTTGAGATATATGTGGGAGAAGGTATTGAAAAAATAGGCTCAAGCGGTCTTGGATTTTTCACAAATGTGGCATTTATTGAGCTTCCCGCATCTGTAACGAGCTTAGGCTCTTGCGCCTTTGCCTCAAATCCTCTGCTTGAGAGGATAATGGTCAAGGGAAACAGACCCTTTCTCGGTGCGGATTTTTCCAATATAACAAAGATCGAGCATAATGTTCTTGACGATTGCCCTTCTATCAGATATATCCATCTCAATCCCTCATATGTGGGTGAGCTTTACGGCGAATGCTTCGGAAGCTGCAATTCAATGGAGAGCTTTACTGTGCCTGCGGGAGTTACAAAGCTCAGAAACACCTTTGACGGCTGTAAGAATTTGAAGGAGCTTATCTTCCTTGGCGACCCAACTCTTGACAATAGAGTTTTTGAGGACGGGGACACGTCATCGCTAACCATTTATACCGAAACCGTTGGCGGAAATGTTGATGCTTTTGCAAAAGCAAACGGAATTCCCGTCATCTATTCGATTCCCGAGCATACAAATGAATTTTACAGCCCCGATGAGAATGTTATCGATATCGGAAAATGCAATGACGACGTTTTTTACAGAATAGTAAAAGAGGGCGAGGGCGATAGACATACCATGTACGTTTTCGGTCCGGGAAGTGTTATGAGCACCATGTCGTATAGCGGAGATGGCGTTGGCTATAGCAGCATCAATAAATGCTATTGGTATCCTTACAGAAATCTTGTAAATAAGGTCGTCCTTTCTGATAATATAGTTACGATGACGAGCATTTGCTGCGGCTTTATGTCAAATCTCACCCATCTTGAAATAACCGAGAACCTGACGGGAATAACAGGTGCTTGCTTTGAGGCGTCGAGCAATTTCGGCTGTATTTACAAGCGTGGTGATGAGCCGATAGAGGGACATCTTGACCTTACGGGCATTGTGAACCTCGGTTCATATACCTATGACGCCTGCCGCGGCATAAAAAGCGCCCATTTTGCCGAAAATGTTAGCACGACTTATCTTGGAGTTGAGCTTTTCAAAAACTGCGTAAATCTTACGTCTGTGAAGCTTCCTTTAAATTTGAAGGAGGTAAGGAAGGATGCCTTTCTTAACTGCAAAAAGCTCGAAAGCCTTATCTTTTATAGCGATGCAACGATACATCCCGAGGCTTTCAGAGGATGTACCGCACTTTCCTCTCTTGCGGGCATCAGAAATTCCTCACTTCATAAATATTGCGAGGAAAACGGCATCACCTTTATTGAGCCGAATGTTATTTCGGTCTATCTTGATGGCACTCTGCTTAGCGAAGTTGACGTTGTTACAAGCGCATTCCTTTATCCTCAGCTCATCGACGGAAAAATATGCCTTCTTTATCGTGACGAGGGGTGCACAGAGCCATATGATTATAACGAAAGAGTATATGAGAGCTTTACCCTTTATGCAAAGGAGCTTATTTCCTTTGAGGGATATATGGTACGAAGCGAAGATTATCACGGAATAAGAGCGATCTACAATTTTAATATTGACCGCATAGGCGGAGATTCAATGTATTCCGTCATAAGCCTTGGCTCGATTTCCTCTCTCGAAAGAGGTGTCCGGGGAGTTGCAGATATAAAATATTCCGGTAGAGATATTTTCAAAAATCCCATTGTGGAAAACGGGGCTATTGTGGGTAAGCTTTTGGGCTATCCCGAGGGCGAGGTTGCAAAATTTGCCTATACCGCAAAAGGATATGAAAAGAACGGCGCACTCGATATGAAAAACGCTACGGAGCTTCTGTTTTTCAGACCCTATGCCCTTGTTGAAAATAAAATGACAGGGGAAATTTACGAGTTTTACGGTGAGGTGACAAAAACAACCTTAAAAGACCTTTGCAGCGAAATCCTTGAGGCAGAGAAAGACTCGATGACCGATGTGGAAAAGTCCTTTATCGGAGCGGGTGCAGATGCCGAATATAACAGAGATATGCTTTATACAAAGGAAGAGCTTATGGCGTATCTTGAAGCGGTGTATGCCGACCGAGACCATGTTCTTTACGGACAGCATATTGATATCGGCAGTGTAAACACTCTTGAAAATAAGCTTGCAAGCTATAAGGAGGTAACAGGAGATTATCCTGCAGTTGTTGCTGTGGATCAAGGTACGATAAACGGCGCAAAGCTTACCGAGGAAGAAAAGCTGATCTTCAGGACCGATCTTGTTGAATATGCAAAGCGAGGCGGCATAATTTCTATCAGCTTCCATATGGACAACCCTACCGACGAGAGCCTTTATTACAGGGGATATCTCGGAAAAGAAGCGGAATTTGATGCTCTTATGACAAGCGGAACAGAGACAAACGCCTCTCTTATGAGAAGCCTTGAAACGGCGGCAGAAACGCTCAAATTCCTTGAGGATGCGGGTATTCCCGTTCTCTGGAGACCGCTCCATGAGATGAACGGCGGCTGGTTCTGGTGGTGCACGGTTCAGAAGGATTCCTATGTCCTTGATGGGGAATATGTTGCAAGGCTTTGGAGATATTACTATAATTATTTTGAAAATGAATGTGGACTTACGAACCTTATCTGGGTCTACAGTCCGAACTATTCAAATAATACATCAACTTCATACGGAACACAGCACGTTATGCATTGCTATCCGGGTGACGAATATGTTGACCTCGTTGGCTGTGACTGGTACACGGGTACGGGCGATTATAAGGAGATCGACGGCGCGGGAAAATCCTATTCCTCCATCGTCGCAACAGGAAAGCCTGCCTGCATAACGGAATTTGGTCCCTCGGGCAATCTTTTGCCATCACTTGAAGGCGGGGAGCATCCGTATAGTGCCGTGAAACAGCTTTCTCTTATGAGAGGCATGGTTGATGACCTTGGTTTTTCGATGGTTTATTTCCTTAACTGGTCGGGAAAATGGTCGATATATTCCTTTAGCGACGCCGCAGATTTCATGGCAGACCCTATGATATACGGCGCAAAGGATTCTTACCGCGACCTTATCGAAAGTAAGATGAAATAATTTTATAAAATGTCTTAAATCAAAGGAGCTGCGTTATTTTGAATGCAGCTCCTTTTTTAAATCGGTTTTATGAATTTGAAGCTAAATTTTGATATAAACAGTAATTTGTCGGGGTGTTTCGCCTCTGCGGAGGCGACCGACGCTGCCGTCGGCTCGCACAAGCTTTTAAAAAAGCTTGACCAAAACCTTTAAACCCCAAAAAGACAAGATGCTTATCTACTTTTTACGTGAAATTATCGGTAATTTCATGTAGAAATACAGATAAAAACCATTATAAACGCTCTTTTTTCAAGTTTTGGTCGACCTTTTTTAAAAGGTCGTGGCTCCGATGCCACCGCCGTTCGCCACCGCAGTGGCGAACACCTTTCTCACCGCAAAATTACTTTTTATCATTCATCAAGCAAAAAGGAAAAGGGCTGCTTCATTTTTTTACTGAAGCAGCCCAAAAATCTATTTATTTGTTTGTTTCCTTTGCCTTGAAAAGGGCGAAAACATCATCGAGAGAAAGCACATCAGGCTTTGCCATAAGCTCGTCTGCCTTGCCGCAGCTTGGGAAAGAATGTGAACCTGTCCATGTGAGAATATAGGTCAGCTTCATGCCCTTTTGGTACATCTTCTGAATATCCTCCCATGTCTCGATGGAATCAAGCTCGCCCGATGAGCCATATTCCGTAAGCGCCGTTGGCATTCCGTAATCCATCATGCGCAGATATGCCCCCTCCGAGCTTCCAATCTCAAAACCGCCCGAGGTATACCAATCAAGTCCCGTCATATCCACATATTCATCACCCGGATAGCAATATTCAACATCAACAAGGCTTCCCGTGTCGTTATTTGGGGAATATACCCAGATGAGATTGGTGAGATTCAGCTCATTTTCATAATAGTCATAGACATATTTCCACATATCGTGGAAGCATCTTTCCATAACGAGGTAATTGTCCTCCTGCCTTATGCACCACCAGAACCAGCTTCCGTTCATTTCATGGAAAGGTCTCCAGAGGATCGGAATATCGTTGTTCTGAAGCTCGCGCAGAAACGCCGCATCAACATTCAGTTCTCTCTTGAAGATGCGGTTGAGCGATGTGCCTTCCGTGAGAAGATCCTCCCACATTTCCTCTTTGCCCAGATATCCTCTGCAGAGCCCACCCGATGTCCAATTACCCGTAGGATTCTCGAAATGTGAGCTTGCGGTGATAACTCCGCCGTCACGGCAATAGTCGATAAGCTCACGCAGGAACTCTGTTCTGTATTTATCACTTGCCGTCATAAGCTGAACACCGTAGCAGGCAAGATCCATGCCGAGAATTGAGGGCTTTTGTCCCGAAGCCTCAACATATGCCGCAATAACATTATTTGCGGTCTTTCCACCGGCATTTATCTCCTCACCCACAAGAAGCTTTGTGTTGTCATTATAAATTTCGGTGAGAAGCTCCATCAAGGTCTCCTTATCGTATCTTGCATCGTTGCCTTTTCCGGCGGTCGCCTCGGGAGCTTTTGATACGAAGGTGCGTTCGTTTTCCGTAAGCTTCTTTGCGGTATCGCTCTTAAGAAGCTGTTCGCTTACAAATGAGAGAGTCGAGCCTATCGAATCGGTATAATAAACCGATTTTTCACCGTTTTCGATATTTTCGGTCTCGATAAAACCTCTGAAAACGATATTTTGAAGAGCTCTTTCGATAAATTCCTCGTCACTGCCCTCAAATCCGATGGCGGAAACGGCAAATTTCACCTTATTGTTTACGGGAGTGCCAAGTGTTATGCCAACCTTATATCCGTTCTCGTAAACGACCAGCTCCTGTATTCCTTCTGTATCAAAGGTAAAATCATTAAGAGCATATTCATGCTTTCCCGCAATTGCGCCGACCCTTGCTATCCTTATATTTGAATCTTCACCAAGACCCGAAAGATCGTATTCAAAAACGGCACGAAGTCCCATATAGTCCTTTGTCCGAACGCTCCAGCCGTCAAAGCGCAAAAGCTCCTTTGCATATATCTTCACATCTTCCGTGATGTTCTTATTTATATCAAATGCCTTTGTGCATTCCTCATCCTCAAAAACACATATAGCACAGCCGTTTCCGGAAATACCGTAATTTTCAAGGGTCATTCCAAAGGGAACAGAATAGCAGTTATAAACAGTATCTCCGATATAGATATCAACATTAAGATGACCGGAACGCTCGGAAAACTTTATGCCCTTTGAATTTGCATATTCTTCAAAAACAGTGCCCTTTTTGCCGAATATCTCTGTGAGGGTATCGGGAAGAGCATTCTCTTTTATCTCCGCTCCGTCCTGTTCGCTGCTGAAAACGGTCTTTATCTGTGTTCCTGCGAGTATATTTTTATTTAAAACGGGAATATTTCTAAGGTCAGCCATTCCCTCAACTCGCATATATGCATCAACGGAAATTGTTGTAAGTGAGCTGCAGTTATAGAAGGCTTTTGCATCTATCTGCCCAACATTTACCGTCATCACAAGCTCTGTAAGATTTGTGCAGCCGTTAAAGGCATTATTTGATATCTTGTTGAAGCTTCCGATAAGGACAGCCTTTTTTATAAGACTGTTATACTGTGACCAGCCGCCGTATTTGTCAAAGCTTTTGATGCTTCCCGTTCCGCATTCGTTCCAGCCGTTTGAGGATACGCTTTTAATGGTGAGCAAGCCGCTTTCGGAATCAAGAGTCCAATCGTTATTGACGATGGTCTGTACAACACCCTCACTATTTGTATATGTATATTCAAAATGACTTGAATATACCTCGGCAGATGATGTAAGCACGAAGATGAAGGAGACAGAGATAATTGCCAAGATAACTGCGAAAATTTTTATAAAACGTTTCATTTTTCCTCCACAATCAGTTATTTACAATAACACCGACGCTTTCAAGGATATATTTGGGACGATATGGGAAATTGTCGATATCCTCGCGCTTTGTAACTCCGGAAAGGACGAGAACGGTATCGATATTTGATTCTATCCCCGCAATGATATCGGTATCCATTCTGTCACCGATAAAGGCTATATCTGCGCTGTGACAACCGAGAATACTTAAACCGTGACGAAGCATAAGAGGATTGGGCTTGCCAACAAAATAAGCCTTTTTACCC
>CAYPKQ010000033.1:0-16298 GCA_964411355.1 uncultured Lachnospiraceae bacterium | reverse complement strand
GCTTTTGAAAAAGCTTGACCAAAACTTTCACCTTGCGCTCGTCCTCACTCACCGACAAATTCCTGTTTGTAGATTAAATTGTTCACACAAATCGCCACTCGATGAGACTTTTTCTGCACGCTAAAACAAAGAAATCCGTCGGAAATTCGACGGATTTCTTTGCTATTTTGTTCTTCTCCTAAAAGGCAGTCCGTGTTTAAATATCCGCATCCTTGACATATTCCGAGCCGTGTGCGGAGATAAATTCCTTTCTTGCGGGAAGGTCGTCACCCAGGAGCGTTTCGAATATTCTTTCGGTTGCAGCCGCATCTGCGGGAGTTATTGCGATAAGACGTCTTGTTGCGGGATTCATGGTGGTTTGCGCCATCATTTCTTTGCTGTTTTCACCAAGACCCTTTGATCTCTGAAGCTTGTATTTTTTGTCACCAATCTTCTTTAGAATAGCCGCCTTTTCAAATTCGTCATATGCAAAATACGTTTCATCCTTCGCCGTTATCTCAAAAAGCGGTGTTTCCGCTATAAAGACCTTTCCTTCTTCGATAAGGGTTGGAAGAAGCCTATAAAACATTGTCAGAAGCAGGGTTCTGATCTGGAAACCGTCCTCATCCGCATCGGTACAGATTATTATCTTCGACCAGCGAAGCTGATTCATGTCAAAAGCGGGAATATTGCCCTTTATTTTGCCGTTTATCTCAACCCCGCATCCGATGACCTTTAAAAGATCCACAATGATATCGCTCTTGAAAATTCTGTCATAACCGCATTTGAGACAGTTAAGAGTCTTTCCTCTTACCGAAATTATTGCTTGGAAATCCGCATTTCGGCTGAGCTTACATGAACCAAGCGCACTCTTTCCCTCAACGATATAAACTTCTCTTTTTTCGGGGTCTTTGGAGCGGCAATCGACATAATTATCGACCCTATCGGCAATGCCCATAGTTCCCGTAAGCTTTTTCTTGACCTCAATTCGGGTATCTTCTGCTCTTTCTCGGCTTCTCTTATTGAGAAGCACCTGATTTGCAAAGATCTCTGCCTCCATTGGCTTTTCGATAAAGTATATATCAAGATTTTGCTTCAGATATTCGGTCATAGCATCGCAGATAAACTTATTAGTTATCGCTTTTTTAGTCTGGTTTGCGTAAGATGTGACGGTTGAAAAGCTGTTAATAACGAGAACGAGACAGTCCGAGATATCCTCAAAGGTGATTTTTTTCTCATTTTTATTGTATTTACCTGCATTTTTAAGATATTTATCAATTGAAGAAACAAAAGCAGTTTTAACCGCCTTATCCGGCGAGCCGCCATGCTCAAGAAAGCTTGAATTATGATAATATTCAAGTCCCTTTGCAGTGTTTGAAACACAGAAGGTAAATTCTGCCTTCAGCTTATATTCTTCCTTGTCCTCTCTGTCCTTTCCCTTTGTTTCCATGCTCCAAAGAACAGGTGCTGTAAGGGTGTTTTCTCCTGCAAGCTCGGTAAGATAATCGGCAATTCCTCTCTCATAGCAGTATGCCTTTTCCTCAAATTTGCCGTTTTCGTTTTCATATTTAAAAACGAATTTTATTCCCGAATTTACCACTGCCTGACGGTGCATAACATCGTCGAAGAACTCATGGGGAATATCAATGTCGGTAAAAACATCAAGGTCGGGACGCCATTTTATAACGGTACCGGTACGTTTTTCCTTTTTTTCAAGGTCACGAACAGAAAGCTCTGTTACGGGATCGCCTTTTTTAAAATGTATCTCGCTCAGATGCGCACCGTCGTAAGAATAAACATCCATATATTCCGAGCTGTACTGAGTTGCGCAGGCACCGAGACCGTTAGTACCCAGAGAATAGCCATATGCGGCATCGTCCGAGTTATTATTATATTTACCGCCTGCATAAAGCTCGCAGTAAACCAGTTCCCAGTTGTATTTGCCCTCTCGCTCGTTATAGCCGAGGGGAACTCCTCGTCCAAAGTCCTCGACCTTTATGGATTTGTCACGGTATGCGGTAACGATTATCTCTTTACCGTAGCCCTCTCTTGCCTCATCCACCGAGTTTGAAAGTATCTCAAATATAGAATGCTCACAGCCCTCGAGACCGTCCGAGCCGAAGATAACGGCAGGCTTAAGCCTCACCCTATCCTTACCCTTGAGCGAAACTATGCTTTGATCGTTATATTGCTTTGCGGTATCCTTGCTTTTTGCCATTTTCAACCTCTCTACAATTTGTTATTAAATTATTATACCACAAAAAAACGATTTTGAAAAGGGGGTATTTTGTCTTTTTTTACTACATATGGAATTTTTTTGACTTTTTTATGGCAAATATAGTTGAATACGAATTTTTTTCGTACCATGAGTTCTTGACTATTAAATATGCCTGTGTTATAATCATAGACATAGATAATGAAAAAACGGAGGTTTCATCATGATAAATGTTCGCCTTGGCACTCATCATTCGAAAAAAAAGCACGTCCTTGATCTTATACATGAGGCAAAAAAGTATGAGGGCAGTATTGATATAGTATGGTTCTCGAGCCTTTATGGATTCCCGTCGCTTGAAACACATGAGAAATATGCCCGTGAGCTTGGAGAGGTTGCAAAGCTCTTTCGAGATGCGGGAATAAAGGTCTCGATGCAGATAGCAAACACATTGGGACACGGCGAATATATGAAAAATAGGAATAATTCCGGTGTTTCACTTTACAGCCTTGAAAAAATGGTAGGTCACGACGGTACTGTTGCCGATCTCTGCTTTTGTCCCGGCGGAAAAAAACTTATCGAATACACAAAAAAAGAAGTTGAGATATACTGCAGAATCTTGAAGCCCGACACTGTTTGGATAGATGATGATTTCCGCATAACCAACCATCTCCCTGTTAAGGTTGGTTGCTTTTGTGATGAATGTGTAAATCAATTTAACGAAAATAACAGTACATCATTCGGGAGAGATGAGCTTTCTCGGCTTGTGAACAAAGGCGATTCAATATGGCGCGAGAAATATTTTGAGCTTATGAAGGAAAGACTTAGCAATTTTGCAAGTGAGATAAGCAAATCTGTTCATGCAGTATCTCCGCAAACGAGAATGGCATACCAGTATTCCTATGAGATGGGCAAATTTGGAGGAGACGTTTGCTATACCCTTGATGCCATGAAAAAGGAATGCGGTAAATCTCCCGCAATAAGGATAGGCGGCGGTGCATATCATGATAAAAATCCCTTTGATATGTTTGAAAAACAGCTTCTTGCTTCACTTGCAATGTCGAGACTGCCGGATTATGTTAAATACCGAGTTCCCGAGATAGAAAACACTCCCGATGTATTCTACGGAAAGACGAATTACAGCACATTATATGAATCCACGGTGGCTCTTGCATACGGATTCACAGGGCTCAGCTATGCAACTCTTATGACGCCCTATGAACCGCTATCTTTCCATGCTGAGCTTCTTTCAGGTATCTCAAAAAGAAAAAAATATTGGCATCATTTGGCAGAAACAAATACAAAAACGCAGAACGGTTGCATAGGTATTCCCCCAACATCGCTATATATCGGTAAAAGCGAAAATACTGATTTTGATTTTATGGATACCCCCTGCGAGGGAGCTTCAGCACTGACCATGATCGGTTTTGCAGAGTCTCACGAATGGAAAAACGCTCCCATAATTCATCTCCGTGCACCTCAGATAGATCGAATGACGGACGAAGTGATAGAGGAGCTTATCTCAAGAGCCGTTATCGCAGACGGAAAATGTATTGAAAAGCTTTGCGAAAGAGGTTTTTCGGAAAAACTCGGCATAAGAGCAACGATGATTTCGGAAATAGGGCTTTGCGAGTGCTTTGAAACGCCAAATAAACTTGCTGAGGAAGATGTTCCTCTTGGAACGCTTTGGCTTAGATCCGGTTTTACAAAAGGCGACAAGAGTATTTACACATTTGAGGGAGATAAGTGCGAAAAGGAATTCGGATACCTCATAAAAAATAAAAACAAAGAGTATTTCGGAATAACAAGTGCCGTTTTCAGAACAACATTGGGAGGAAAATGGGCTGTTGTTGGACACTCACTTGAAGAAGAGGTAATAAGTACCGTTAAACGACAGCAAATAATGAATATGCTCGAAATGATAGGTCCTCTTCCTGCCTTTATCCGCGGAAATGAACGAGTTACCTGCATCCCGAGAATAGACAGTAAAGGAAAAACTGTATCAGTCAGCATAGTGTGTGTTTCGATAACACCAACGGAAGAAATGGAGCTGATTATAAACAAGCCCCAAGGTGAACGATTTACATATGAAAATGCAGAAAACAAAATACAGCTCACCCCCGAATATATAGGGGAAAATAAAGTTCTTCTTCGTCTCCCTCCATTTGTTCGCGGATATGATGCTGCAACTGTTTTTGTGGATTGAAAGTATTGACTTTTTTGCCGCTTAGTGTTATAATGTTAGGAAAACGGAGGTAACATATGAGACATATAGAGGAAAAAATAAGTGTACCGGTGAGAGGTAAATGCTCCGTGCTTGTTGCAGGCGGAGGAATTGCAGGCGTTTCTGCGGCACTAGCTGCGGCAAGGCAGGGAAAAGACGTTCTTTTGATAGAAAATGAATTTGCGCTGGGCGGTCTTGCAACCGTCGGAATAGTTACCATATATCTTCCGCTTTGCGACGGCGAGGGGCATCAGGTTTGCTTCGGAATTGCCGAGGAGCTTTTGAAGCTTTCTATAAAGTACGGAGCGGAGGATCTTTATCCAACACCGTGGCTTGATGGCGGCACTATCGAGGAGAAAAAACAGAAAAGATACAGAGTACGCTACAATGCAAATCAGTTTATACTTGAAATGGAGAAGCTTCTTCTTGATGCAGGTGTTAAAATACTCTACGGAACAAAGATCTGCTCGGTAAATATGGATGGCGACAGGATAAGTGACGTTATAGTTGAAAACAAGAGCGGAAGAAGTGCCTATGAGGTGGATAGTGTCATCGACTGTACCGGTGATGCGGATATTGCAAAGCAAGCCGGGGCAGAAACAGAAAAATTCAGCCAAGGAAATGTTCTTGCGGCTTGGTATTATTTCCTTTCCGGTGGAAAAAAAGAGCTGAAAATGCTCGGATTTTCCGATATTTCGGACGAGGAGAAAAAGCAGGGCATGAAAACCGATGCACCCCTTGTTGCTACCCGTTTTTCCGGACTTGACGGTGAGGAGCTGAGTCTTCAAATGCAACTTTCACATTCTCAGACTCTTGCAGACTTTAAGAAAAAATACGAAGCTGATAACAGCACCGAAATTTCGATGATTGCGACCATTCCTCAGATCAGAATGACAAGAAGGATCGTGGGAGATGCTACAATCGACACATCTGACGACAAGCGATATTTTGAGGACAGCATCGGAATGACGGGCAACTGGCGAAAGGTCGGTCCTGTTTACGAAATTCCATTCGGAGCAATAAAGAGCAAGAATATTAAAAATCTTCTTGCGGCGGGTCGCTGTATTTCGGTAACGGATGCTATGTGGGACATAACGAGAGTTATCCCTACCTGCGCAGTAACGGGTGAGGCAGCGGGCATAGCTGCTTCGATGTATGACGATTTTTCAAAGGCAGATATAAAAGCACTCCAGGCAAAGCTTCGTGAAAACGGAGTGAAGCTTCATACGGATGAAGTCCTTTAAATTTGCACATAGAAAATAATTCTGTAAAAAAGTAAAAAAATTGAAAAAAGCTATTGACAAAAGTCTCGAATAATGTTATAATAGAGAGCCGCATAATTCGGGGGCTTTAAAAGTGTGCATATTTGCACCGCCTTCATTAGCGAGTCTAAAAAAGAAAGAGAGGTGCTTTTCGTGTTCGCAGTAATTCAGACCGGCGGAAAGCAGTATAAGGTTAACGAGGGCGATATCATTTTCGTTGAGAAGCTCGATGTTAACGAAGGCGAAACTGTTACTTTTGATAAGGTAATGGCATTATCTACCGGAGACGACTTCAAGGTAGGCACTCCCACAGTTGAGGGTGCAAAGGTTGAGGCAACTGTCGTTAAGAACGGCAAGGCTAAGAAGATCTACGTTATGAAGTACAAGGCTAAGAAGAACGAAAAGAAGAAGATCGGTCACAGACAGCCCTATACAAAGGTACAGATCACAAAGATCTGCGGCTAATTAAGGTTCTGCTATGACGAAAATCGTTTTTTATCGAAGCGGCGGAGTTTTCTACGGCTTCGAGGAACAGGGGCATACGGGATTTGGCGAGGAAGGGAATGATATTCTCTGCGCTGCGCTTTCCGCAATGACTATGCTTATCATCAACTCTATCGAAATTGCCTATGCGTCGGACGTTGAATATGAAATCGACGAGAAGACCACTGATATCCGCGTGAGATGCCGCGGTGCTCTTCCTCAGTTTGAGGACGACGAGCGCAAGCGCTATGCGGTTTCGGGCATTTTCACTGCATATTATTATCAGCTTAATGATATGCTTGAGGAGTATTACGATTTTCTCGACGTATCCGTAAAGGATATCGACTATCAGTAATTCGTTTTTCAAGAGAAGCGGCAGAGCCGCAAAGCAAAAATTATGGAGGTAGGAATAATGTTAAGACTCAGTTTACAGTTCTTTGCTCATAAAAAAGGTGTTGGTTCTACAAAGAACGGTCGTGACAGCGAATCCAAGAGACTTGGTGTTAAGAAGTCCGACGGTCAGCCCGTAAAGGCAGGCAACATCATTATCAGACAGAGAGGTACAGCTGTACATCCCGGTAACAATGTTGGTATCGGTAAGGATGATACGCTTTTTGCTCTCATCGACGGTAAGGTTAAGTTCGAGCAGAAGACAAAGGCTAAGAAGCAGGTAAGCGTTTACGCTGACTGATTGCTTTCTTTCGGCAAAGGGCGTTCCATGACGGAAAGCCCTTTTTTTTATATAGATAAATGTAAATTCAATACTGTTTATATTGACAAACATATTACTAAATGATATAAAAACTCGAAGACCTAAAATCACAATATTTGGAGGCAAAAATGCTTGATTTTTCAAAAAAGTTTGTGTGTGCAACAAATGAATACAGTACAGAATTCAATCATGTGAGTGCGCCTGTGTTCAGACATAGCTTTAAGCTCTCATGTGTGCCCGATAAAGCTGAAATACTCATATGCGGACTTGGATTTTATGACCTTTTTGTCAATGGTGAAAAGATAACAAAGGGTTATCTTGCACCTTACATTTCAAATCCCGACGACATAATCTATTATGATAGCTATGATCTTTCTGAAAAGCTCACAGCGGGGGAAAATGTTATCGGTGTCGTTCTTGGAAACGGAATGAATAACCCAATGACATTTACATGGGAGTTTAAGGATGCAATTTATACTTCTTCTCCCAGAATGGCACTGAATTTCAAAGCAGAATGTGGAGACGGTATTACGGAATTTGATGCTACAGATTTTGTTTGCACCGAATCTCCTATAACTTTCGACAATCTTCGCTATGGTGTCTTTTATGATGCGCGGCTTGAAGAAGACGGTTGGTGCGAGAGAGGATTTGATGACAGTGCTTGGAGACCTGTTATGAAGGCTGAAAATCCCAGAGGCTATGCAAAGCTTTGCAAGGCTGATCCGATAGTTGTTACAGAGGAGCTTGCTCCTGTTGCTGTCACAAAGGGCGAGCTTGCTTCATATGAGATCCGTCAGGGCGGGGAGGCAGATTATTATAAAGACATTGAAGATATTTCTCCTGCGCGCGTGGGCGGTTATATATATGATTTTGGAAAAAACACAGCAGGTATATTCCGCTTCAAGATAAAAAATGCGAGAGCGGGTCAGAAGATAACCTTTCAATGCTGTGAATATATAGACAGAGAAGGGAAGGCTTCCTATGCCAATATAAAGTTCTTCCCGGATGGATATGTTCAGAGGGATATCTATATTTGCCGCGGGGACAAGGACGAGGAGATTTTTGTGCCCATGTTTGTCTACCACGGGTGCAGATACATCTATGTTCATGGAATTGATGAGAACCAGGCAGAGGACGCTCTTACATATCTGGTCATGAATTCCGATCTCAAAACAAGAGCAAAATTCAAATGCTCAAATGATACTGCAAATAAGCTTTGGCAGGCGGTTGTGAATTCCGATCTTGCAAATTTCTATTATTTCCCAACAGATTGTCCTCATAGAGAGAAGAACGGCTGGACAGGTGATGCGGCGGCTTCATGCGAGCATATGATAATGTCCTATTCAGTTGAAAACAGCTATCGTGAGTGGCTAAGTAATATCAGAGCAGCGCAAACCGAGCTCGGTTCGATTCCCGGTATAATCCCAACTGCCGGTTGGGGCTTTGAATGGGGCAACGGTCCCGCTTGGGATAGGGTTTTGTTCGATTTGCCTTATATTTGCTATATTTACAGAGGAAACACAGAGATAATCAAGGAAAACCGTCACGCAATGATGGGTTATCTTGAGTATATTTCTAATCGCAGAGATGAGAATGGACTTGTTGCAATCGGTCTTGGCGACTGGGTTCCGGTAGGTGAACCAAGCGCACATAACTATCAGCCAAAGCTTTCCTTTACCGATAGCGTTATGGTCTATGATATGTGCCAAAAGGCTGAGGAGATGTTCCTCGCTATTGGCAATACACTTAATGCTTCATTTGCAAAACAGCTTGGTGATGAGATAAAGGCTGCTGTTCGCAAAAATCTCATCGATGTTGAAACTATGACTGTAAATTGTCAGAGCCAGAGTGCCCAGGCTATGGCGATCTACTATAATATTTTTGAGCCCTCTGAAAAGCCGGAGGCGGCAAGAAAGCTTGTTGAGCTTGTTCATATGGTAGGTGACAATATGGAGGGCGGTTATCTTGGAATTCGTGTTGTATTCCATGTTCTGTCAGTATTTGGCGAGAGTGAGCTTGCCTATAAAATGATAATGAAAGATGCTTTCCCTTCCTATGCATATTATATTAATCAGGGAATGACGACGCTTCCGGAAGCATTCGTCGCAGATTTGGAGCATTGCGGCTCGCAGAATCACCACTTCCTCGGAGACACCAATCATTGGTTCATGCGCCATGTGGTGGGGATAAACGTAAATCCCACAGGAGACGATGCAAATAATATCGTCATAAAGCCCAATTTCATAAATGATCTTACTTTTGCGGAGGGTAGCTATGAGGCTCCTGCGGGAAAAATTTTTGTGAGATGGGAAAGAGACGGCGAGAATGTAAATATCAGCGTTAAGTGCGATGAGGGCATAAAGTGTGAGATCAGGCTGCCAAGCGGCTATATGTTTGGTGCGGATCAGTATAGGCGTACCTATTATGTTGGCAGGAATGTATCTCTTACCGCCTTGCCCAGATGTGATCATTATACTAACTGAAAATTTAAAACCTGTTAGTTTTGTTGTTGGAAGCCATGCAGAATAATGTTTCCGACAATGCGAAAGGAATGATCACAATACGTAAAGCTCCGTTCCACCTTGTTTTTCCCCTTGATATCGGGGATTTTGGAATGGACAAGGTGCGCCCGATGCGAATGAAATTCGTAAAGGACGGCGAATATTGGTGTCGCAAGCCCCGTCGAGAGCTCAGATATGATACAATGCCCGTGGAAACTCTCGGAAAGAAGTACGTGAATCCCGAGGATTACGGCTGGGTAATTCCCGAGGTGTAATAAGAGGAAAATTCTGTTGTGAATACTCTGTTTGCACGGAAAAATAATGGTTTTGTGGAAAAAACAGCCAAACCAAAACTGTTCTTGCTCGTACCATAAAAATAAAAAAACTGACAAAGTGCTTTGTCAGTTTTTTTATTAGAAGTTTAGTCTTGGGGCAGGAAAGAATTTGCTCTCCCGTTATTGGTCGGTTAAATGTGCTGTTGTGAGGGCATTAAACCAATGGATATCCCTTGTCAAAATACCAATCGAGTATTTCGTCATATTTTTCCTTAGAAATCTCTATATAATCTTCAGCTCCCGCAGATTTTGTGTTGTATTTATACACAACGGGCTCTGTCAATGTTTCCGTGAGATACATACGGCTCTCTTCGTTGGGAGACCATTCGCCGTTGGTAAAACGGTATTCTACAAAATTATATCCATAAACATTATCTAATTGCCAGATGGCGGTAAAGTAAGCAGAGACGATTCCGTCGGGTCCGGTACTCAGCACCATGTCTTCTAAATATCCGCTTCCCGATCCGGGGCCAATACTACAGTCCATGTCGAATATTCCGTTTTCGAGTTTGTAAAAAATGTAGATCGTTTCGTAATCATTGTATATAAAGCAAATCTCGTCTGCTCCGTCTATGTCCAGATCATAGAATTCGATGGAGCTTAGGCCGCCATAATATTCGTCTGTATCAAGTTTATTCTTATTTTTCTGATACCATTTCATCAGAACTTTGGAAACATCATATTTTTTATCTGAGCTTTCGGTAATAGAAACGGATATTTCTTTAAGCTCCGAGCCCCAAGTTGGAAGCGGTAATTCGGCAGTAAATGATGAATCGCTGAATATTGCTGCAGATATGTCATAATTAGTATAATCGGTACTGTATTCCCAATAGGGGTTGTTGTTTGCTATGTTGATTTCATATACCATTTCGGCATAATCAACTCCAAGAGCTTCCAGATACTCGAAAAAGCTCAATTCTTTGTCTCTTTTTGTGTCATAATAATATCCAAAGTAATCCTGGTCTTTATAAGCGCTTACCATCGAGCGAGAATCAGAAATCATTATTCCGATAATATCATTGCACACACTGAAAGAATAGTTTATTTTGTAAACTGTCCTGTCCTCTGTTCCCGTTTTAAGTATTTCAATGGAATCCCCATGTTTTTTCATTATTTTTTTGTTTAATGCGGTTGCGGCAACAGTGTTGTAATTAACTTTTGGTAAAACCACCGTATGATGTGTATCGGGAAGCCCGGCGTTATCAAATTCCGAGGATATTTTTTTAGAATAGCTTACTGCTTGTACAACTGCGTGGGGTGCAGTTGTACCGGGTCCCAGTTTAACCTCCCACTTTGCAAGATATTGAGCCATGAGAACTGCATCCTTTATGTCAACCTTACTGTCGCAATTGCAGTCCGCTGCGCTCATATCTATATCGATCTCCCAGCTTGCAAGATACTGTGCTATAAGAATAGCATCTGCGATATTTATTTCACTGTCGCCGTTGATGTCTCCGTATTTTACGGTTTCAACACACGATGCAAACGTAATCGCAAAGATGAACATCAGCGCTGTCAAAATTATAGATAAAAATTTTTTCATGAGAATTATCCTCTTTGTTTTATATCGTAAAATTCAAAGTAAAAAATAACTGAGCAAAAAGCATAATATTTTTTCTTAGTGGTGTTATTGCAACTAATTTGTTGTGATAATAACCTTGTTTTCAGACGTCGTGCTATCCCATCCAACGCTAAAACCGAGAGCTTCGGCAGCAAATCGAATAGGAATATACGTTCTATCGTTGCTAATGTACGAAGTGGTATCCATAAAATGCTTCTCGTCATTTATGAAATAGTAATCTTTACCTATTGGAAATTCAACTGTTATTCCTTTATATTCTCCAATTGCATGACGATTTATCGAGTCCCAAAAAACGGTTGCGCCCATATTTTCAAGGCATTCTCTGAAAGGATACATTGATCTGTCATTAACTATCTGTATTTCGGATACAAGGCTGATACTGCGACCATTTATATAGAGTTTTGTGGGCTTTTTAGAGAAAGCAGTCAAAAAAGGCGTGCTGCCTATCGATTGGCTTGCCCACAGTTCACCGTTTTCTTTTATAAACATATAATTACTATGTTGCTTATAAAGTGATGTGTTATTTACAACTTTTTTTATATTGGATATAATTGATTTGTTTGGCTGACCAAGGTATACGACCGATTTTTGGTTAGACGTACACATAATTCTATCTTTTGTACCTGTGAAAAAATCTCCAATATTTTTTGCAATCTCCTGCCTTTGACTATACGGCTCTTCTTCAACACTTCCGCAATAATAGGCTGTGTTGTTTTTTGAAACAATGTATCTTTGCTCCACATAGCTGCTATCTTGAAAATGGTATATGCTTTTCACATCCGTATAGTGTTTTTCTACAGTTTTTTTATTTGTATTATATACATAAAATCCGCCATTATTATCCACATAGTCGATAATACAATAATGTTTTTGTTGAATTCCGCCATAAGAAACCACTTTGGCTTTTACCTTCTCCAAGGTTTCAACATTATTGCCAATTCTTTCGGGGATACCATTGCTTTCTGTATCAATCATGTATAGGTCGCCATTATTCTTCAATACCAAATATATAAATTCTGTTCCGGCACCTTTGCCTGAGTATTTTACATAGTCAATATCTTTAACATTTGACATAACATAATCATGTGAGTCCACGGTATAAGGACTAAGCATATGTCTATCAAGCCTTGCAATATTCAGAGTATCCGAATTATCTATATAATACATGTCCAAGGTCAAGAAATCAAGTGCTTTTTTTACATCGTCCGCAACTACAGTATTTCCTTTGTAATATACAATTAGCTCGTTTTTGTTGTTGATATAAATGCAATTCTCATATGTAGCATAAAAAATCTTTTTTGCGTTAACACTTAATTTTTCCTCACTTTTAACTTTACAGTATTCTATTCTTATCAGTGAAATATCTCCGTTTTTATGTATAACGCCACCATATACTCTGCCGTTATTTGGTTCTGTTATATATACATCCTGTATGTCATTAAAAATCAAATTAGGGGTATCATCACTGATTGATTCGCCAATGAAAAGGCTGCCATTTTCACAAAGGACAAGAACTTCGCCGTCTCCGGAAATAAACCATGCGTCTTTTACAGGAACATTAGCCGCAGATATAAACAGACTGAAGCAAACCAAAGTCAAAGCGAAAAATAATAAAGTAATAATTTTTTTCATATCAACCATCCTCATAAAAAATCATTTAATATTGTAAAATACATCCACATAAGCGGAAATGGTGGAATTTGTTGCGGCGATTTTAGAATTATATGCAGCAATTTCGCTATTTTCCTTTATACTTTGGCTTGTTGCCAATATTCGCTCGGATTGATCATAGATTTTTTGCGCAATGGCGTTTCCTTCGCTGATTGCCTGATACAAAGCATATTGATTATTTCTGATTTCATATAAAAGCGAGATTACCTGATCCAATTTCGAGATTATTATATCCTGTCTGGTTTCGTATTCATATATATTGTAAGCACCGTTAGGTCCTGTAAGGTCAAAGCATCGTTGCGATTCAATATATTCATGCATAGTTACTATTGGGATAAGGTCGCAATACTTGGGATACACAACATTCAGAGAATAAAATTTATCTCTTGCATCTTCAATATCGAAAAGTATAAACTGAAGCTCTGCTATCTCATCATTGAGAATTTCTACCTGTTTCTTTTCCCGTGCAACACGGTTTTGGTCGTTTTGTACATTGTTTTCATACGTTTTATGTTCATTACTGTACTCGGCACTGTCAAATATAAATCCGACTACAAGCCCTACTACAGCACCTCCCAATCCCCAAAGCAAGGAAATAAGAGGATCTGTAATGATTTCCAAATTGAATATCATATCAAAGAAAAAATCACCGATTCCATCATGTCCGCTAAAGGCTAAAACTACCCATGCAATAATAAATGTCGCTATGCCGCCAAACCAGGCAAATCCCGGAACGCTGAGAAAACTGAGCGCACCCGGTTTTTCGATATTTTTGTAATGCCCCAAAGCATCCACCTTTGCTTGTAATCTGTCAATGGAACATTGAATAGTGTAGCGTTCCGTTTCAAGTTTTTTTGCATAACTTAAATAATCGTAGATCTGTTTCGTTGAATAATTTGAATTTGTTGTAACTTGTGTATTTGACCTACTCACCTGCGCCGTTACACTTATTGGATTGACACTTTCTATCTGATTTCCGCATTTTGGACAAAAAATGTCATTTGAACCGATTTGCTGACCACATCTGTTACAATACATTGAATAAACCCTCCATAAAAATTTTCAAAATTTGACATTACAATGCAGTATTTTGTAAAACAAGGTAATTATATCACCAAAAAACGCAAACGTCAAGAATTATTATCAAAATGATAAGACGAGATATGCGCTTCTCCACCATTATATATTAAGCCGAAGATTTTTTCAAGTTTTTTGCAAAAAAAGCCGTTTTTTTGTAAAAAAAAGACAGACGCAGCCGTTCATTAGCTGCGTCTTAAGGATTTTCATTTTGCTATTTCTGTCACCGCAAGTGCTTTTACAACATTGTTCACATTTTTTATTGTGAATGTTCCCCCGTTCTTATTTACGGTTTTCTTTATTATTTTTAAGCCCAAGCCATGCTTCCCCGAAGCTGTCTTTGTGGTTTTTGTGCTGTCAATATTTATCGCTTCATCGGTGGTGTTTTCAACCAAAATTACAAATTGATTTTGCTTGATCCCGACAGCGATTTTTATGCGCTTTTCTCCGTTATATTTTTCTGTACCTCGGATGGCGTTGTCGATCAGATTTGTCAGTATGGAGGACAGTTCCAAATCACTGTAAGGGCTTGAGGAAAAAGCGGACAGCATTTCTATCTCCGGTTTAATACCGGCTTCATCTATTTGGGATGATTTCAGTGCTAAAACTGTATTTACAATTTCATTATCGCAGTATTTTAGCTGCTTTGGATACTGCTTATTGAAATCCTCAAGCAATTTTTTCCTTCTGATGATCCGGATTCGGCAAGCTTGACGGCAATTTGCATATAGTTTGCCATATCATGGCGCATTTCGCTTATTTTTCGTTCACTTTCGAGTGCAAGCTTGTAATAAGCATATTCATCCTCATTTCTGCCTTCAATATACTCCAGCTCTTTTTCTCGTATTGCGATTTTGGATATTTTGTCAATTACCGTAAACATAAACAGGTTTATGATTATCAAAGGGATTGATACGCTTACAAGAAAGACAAGCTGATTTTCCATAATACTAGTCGAGTTTTCAAAAAAGCACATGAAAACCAAGGCAAGAAACGAAGCACTTATAAAGAGCTGCATTCCGAGTGAAAGCAACAATTGCTTGCCTTTGATTTTTTTGTTAATGATGGTAACGAGAGAAACCATAACAGAGAAAAATATTACATAGAATATTGAACACAAAAGACGTTCTACAGAAAGAAATTCCTTTTGAGGCGAGCCGTATAAAGCAATGTATAGCTGCATAGCAAGAAGCTCACCCACGAACAGTATTGCAACATGATATATAACGACCAAGAGTTTTTTGTACCACTTTCCTGAAAAAAGCCAAAGAGACATAAGAAAATTCGTTAACAGATGAAATGGACCGCGAAATTCTGCTAATGGTCTTATTGAGTTCGTTGTTAATAAAAAAAGTGTTGCGAGTGCACTCCATATAAGTATTACTACAGGTAATTTATACTTGCATTTGTTCATATTTATGTAGAAGAACATGGCAATGAACACTTCAAGAAAATCAAGTATCAAAACAATGATTTCATTCATATCAACGCTCCTATATATTCAGCAAAATTACGCTTTACACTGTTATATCTTGCCTTGCTTATCGGAACACAAACATTATTGGAAAGTTTTATAACGTGGTGTTGTAATGACATAATATGCCTATAATTTACAAGAAAACTTTGATGGCAACGGCAAAAATCTGAAAATTGTGGCTCAATATCGTTTAGTTTCGCATATATCTCGATCGTCTCATCAGTAAGAAAAATATTTACTTTTCTTCCGGTGCTTTCGATGTATATTACCTTGTTTTTATTTATTCTATATATCGATATAGGTGTTTTGATATTAACAAAGTTTTCAACATTGTTATCCAAATATTTTACAGCTTTTTCAAGCATATAAACAACTCTTTCGGAAGATATTGGCTTGATAAGAAATCCAACAGGGTCTGTTTCGAAAATTTTTTCCGCATAATTCGGATATCCCGAAATATATATCACTTTAGCTTCACTGTTTATCTTTTGTATATCCTTAACAATATCGACTCCATTTTCATTTTCAAACACTATATCCATAAAAATGATATCCGGGATATAGTTATTGTTTTTTATATCATCAAGTAACCGAGACGGAGATTGGTAGTGCCGTTGATCATAATATTCAAAAGAAATAGCTTTTGATATTATATCGATGCATGTTTTTTCGTCATCACATATCGCAATACGGTATCCCATAGGCTTCTCCCATTCAACAAATTTTTGCGGATTCACGCACATTATATCACAATTTGTATAATTTTGCAATGGATTTTCAAAC
>CAYPKQ010000032.1:0-16444 GCA_964411355.1 uncultured Lachnospiraceae bacterium | reverse complement strand
CTTGGGATTCTGCCACAGCCATTTTCCCCAGAAGGTGTCGCGCAGAGGAGCGATTCCGGGAATGATAAGTCCAACATTGTTGTTTGCTCTTTCAAGAAAAAGCTTTGCCGCCTCCTTATCAAAATGGCAGCCTGTAAGCTCAAACCAGCCAAATAGCGAAGTACCGCCCATAGGACACATTACGATTCGATTTTTGATTTCCACATTGCCGATCTTCCATGGCGTAAATAGAGCCTCGTACTTTTCATCCATTTTATTCATAAAAACAGTTCCTTTCCAAGCGTTTTTTTAATGCCTCAAAGTGTTTTTTCATTTTCGACGTCTTTTGACTTGTTGAAAATTCAACAAGCATTTATAATAGTATATCACGAGCTTGTTGAAATGTCAACAAGCTTCGCCCATTTGCTCTTTTTCGATTTTGTAAACTTTTTTGCATATAAGCTTGATCCAAATAAAAGGTGCCGAACCCCAAACGGTTCGGCACCTTTTATAATTCAACTCATTTTCCGTCATATTTGCTCAGAATTTCCAAAATATCTCTCTCAAAAATATTATCTCCGAAAATATTGCCGCTCGGATCAAATGAAAGGCATTTGACATCTTTCGGGTCCTCTATATATGGATTTTCGGGCACATCATCCGTAAAATATTCTCCAAGATATTTTAGTGCATTGCCTTCGGGAAATATTATATTTCCTTCATTCTCATGTATTCCAAGAGACCTCATTTCCAAAATAAGCTCATGAGTTTTTATGTTATATGGATTGTCATGGTCGCAACTATTAAGCCAGGCGGGTTGCGTTTTTATCGGTATTCCCGCCTTTTGTGCTTCCAAAGCGAATATTTTAACCTTTTCAAAAGGAATTGTCTCCTGATGAAAGGCATCCACAGACAAAAGCAGATCATTCACACCGCTCCTTTTAAGCCCCGAGACGACCTCACATATCCTTTGGCGATCTCCCGAAAAATATCCGTTGGTTATAACTTGACGCCTCGGTATTTTTTCATCGGCGGCATTCATTATCGAATATACCGCTTCGGGATAAAGAAGAGGCTCACCGCCAAAAGCCATAACGGTATTGATATGAAAATTCTCGGCTACCTTGCGAACGATATTGGCTGCCGCTGAGGATTCTATATGCTCACCGCTCATGCAATGCTCCCCCTCCGAGCAATGCTTGCATCTTCCCGTGCAGGCATATGTTATAACAAATTCAATTTTTGAGAGATTTTTTAAATATTGATTCATTTAATACTCCAAATTATCGTTACTGTTTCATCCCGGGCATTTTTCGAACCTCACGTCCGGCAAAATCCTCATGCATGAGATTTGAAAACTCTTCCGCTTCATCCTCATTAAGCAATCCCAAGACATAGCCATAAAGCAATGAAAAAGCATCTGCCTGGGAAATCTTTTGGATCTCTCTGCCGTCGTTCTCCTCAATAAATCGAGATAATCCCATGTAAAAATCAAAAGGAGAATTCACTTTTCCCAGCACAAAGCCAAGACATTTATCAAAATTTCCGCTTTCATGATATCGCTCAAGAAGATATGATATCTTTTCAAGGGTATGCATTTCCTCGTAGCTTATATAATCGTTACAAAGCACCGTATAAGGTGCTCCCGAAAGATATTTATAACCGTATTTTTCGGCGTCATTCCGAAGAGACGTACCGTGAAGAAGCTTCAAAAAACCAAGCTGAAGCTTATGACAGGCAGGATATGCCGCATCAAAAGAGCACCGGAAGGTATCCATATCCTCATATGGCAAGCCGGCTATAAGATCAAGATGCAGATGGATATTCTCCATATTTTTTATTCTCCTGCAGTTTTCAAGAGTTTTAGCGACATCAAGATGCCTTGCTATCTCAAGAAGAGTCTTTTCGTTTGTGCTCTGCAAGCCAATTTCAAACTGTATCTTTCCATCGGGCATTTTTGAAAAAATATCAAAGCTTTCCTCATTGAGAAGTGAGGCGCAAACCTCAAAATGATATTTTTTCGTATACTTTCCATCCAGAAGAGCCCGCCATATCGCATTAGCTCTTGCTATGTCAAAATTAAAAGTGCGATCGATAAATTTGATTATTTTAAAATCGTCACCAAGCCACTCAAAATCAAGAAGCTCGGTGAGTGTCTGCTCTGCACTCTTTGCCGAAACGCCCCTCTCGGCAGATGAAAGACAGTAAGCACAGGAAAATGGACATCCCCTTGACGATTCATAATAAAGAATACTCTTCCCTTTTCCGATAAGCTCCCTCTCATCATATAAAATCCCATCGGTAAGGGCGGCTTTTTCGGCTTTATAAAGCTTTTCTATGGGCTTTCCCTCTGCTATCGATCGGCATATTTCGGGAAAAACACACTCCCCCGCCCCACAAACAACAGAATCCACGAAATCAAGCTCGGTAAATCTCTCAGCATCGTAAGAGACCTCGGGACCTCCGAAAACTATCTTACATTCAGGCAAAAGTGAATGTAAGTTTTTTGCAAGTGAGAGCATCTCGTCTATATTCCAAATATAGCAGGAAAAACCGTAAACATCCGCCCTCTGACTATAAAGTGAATGAAGCAGATATGACGAGCGATCCCGAAGATTTCCTTCAAGGAGCACAACATCAAAGCCCGCCTTCACAAGCGAGGGACGCAGACACCTTATAGAAAGAGCCGTATGGGAATATGAGCCGCAAAGGGCAAAAAGCACTATCTTCATTATTTCTTCCTTTATTTTAAAAAACTACAACTAACACATTATATCATAAGATATTTCAAAGTTCAAGTCTGCTTATAAAATCATGTGTAAATTTTTCCTTTGAAGCAAAATCCATCGCATCAATATATATTTCTTCAAGCGCAAAATGACTTTTTTTAACATCCGCCAAAGCAAGCAGTGCTTCATCAAGCATTATGCCTCGCAATTTCATTGCATTTTTCAGCGCCGTTCTGCATTCCGTAAGTCCTTTTTTGTCAATAAAACGGGACATTTGGATGTTTTTCTCACCATCACTTCCGACACCGAAGAGGATTTTTTCCCTTTCAAGATAGACCGCATCAAGCCTGTCACAGTTTATCGGATCATACGAAAGAGTGACTTCAAGTGCTTTTTCCATAGCAAAATTTGCTACTTCCGCAAGATAAAAATGTGCGGTATCAAAAAGATCGCTTATCAAAAATTTGCTCTTTGCCTTTTGCACAAGGGTGTCAAAGCGAACTCTGCCGCCCATTCCAACGGAATCGCAAATCGCCGTCCTATGACTGTATCCCTCACCGCATGAAATGTTTTTGAGCAGACCTCTGATATTTTTTTTGATTTTTTCTCTGTCAACTAAAGGCTCTATGATCTTTTCCGCACCCTCGCTGATATCGTGATATGCCGCAAGATATGAATATGCACGCTTATAATGTCTTTTTTTATCACCGTTCAGCTTTTCTATTCTATCTCGGCATTGCGAAAGCTGCTCCGAGCTCCAGAATACACCGAGATCAACAAGATCCTCCGCCGCCCCGGGCAAAGCAGCATCGGTATCGTGCGGAGCAGTACCGTCAAGAATAGCAATTTTTCTGTCAATAATTATACCGTCAAGTGAGCTTTGATCCGATGAGCAATAATAATATACCACCTTTTTTCCTTTACTTTCCGCTTCCGCTGCAATCATCCTCATAAAATAGCTTTTTCCGGTCCCCGGACCGCCCTTTATTATGTAAACGTGCTCAAAATTCGCAGGAGCGAATATCTCCCCGAAATAACTGACAAAGCCCCTGCCCGAATTCGATGCGGCAAAATATTTTTCTTCCATATTACCCTCCAAAGTATTATTCGGTACAGAATATGCTAAAATAAATTTTTTGTTTACAAAAACGCTCTTTGATTTAAACAAATTATTTTTAATTATAATCATATAGGAATCTTAAAAAATGACGACAAAAAGGAAAAAATGAGTTGTATTGGCGTTTTCTATGATTTATAATTATATCAAGCGGTGTTAAAGACGGAAAAACACCGAGCAAAATAATAAAAAATAATCAGAAAGGAAGCTTTTAAGAAAAAAGCAAGGTACCAACATGAAAAAATGCTCAAAGAAACTTTTTCTCCTGATCACCTTCTCTATTCTGCTCATATCTGCTTTTATGCTCTGTGCAAATGCAGCGGATATTGAAGCGGAAATAAAAAGCGGAAGCTATGGAGAGCCTGTTGCAAGCGGTGACTGTTATAATGCATCCGGAAGCGTCTATAACGCAAAATGGTCACTCTATAACAGCAAAACAAGCGGAAAATACGTCATTTATTTCTCCCTTGACACAACCGTAAGCTCAAACACGGAGCTTGTTCTCGGCTTTGACCCTTCAAAAAATAGCGGAAGCGGCGGAGTTGTAGGCGGCTGGGGAGCAAACCTGACAAACACCAAATACCCCTGGTCGAGCTATCATACAAATATTGACACTCTTGTTATAGGCGAAGGCGTTACAAAAATGGCAAGTCCTTTTTACGGGGCAACTTCCCTTAAAACTATGGAGATTCCGGCAACCCTTACCTCCATCACTATTCCCGCAAGCGTAACGGGACTTCCAAGTAAGACATTTGACAATTGCAGCGCACTCGAGTGCGTCACCTTCCTTGGAAATACAACCATTTCCGTTGTAAGCGGTGCAGAAACTCTCGCTGCCGCTACGGAAAATAAGGATGTACCTTTGCAAGATGTACTTCTCTTACCACCATCGCCGCATTCCCGGGCACAAACGCTTATAGCTTTGCGGAAAAATTCGGTCTTACAATCGAAATGCCCACAAACGGAATTTCCAGCGTCACTACAGATGACGGTGCTGCAAATCTTTCAATCAATCTCCGGAGCGGTGCTCTTACAATAGAGAAAAACAGCGGCTTTGATACTTTGAATGTTTGCGATGAATCTCTCCAGAGCTTTATGAAGCTCTGCGCTTCCGCTATTAAATCTATCGAGATCGACGATTTCGCCCTCATCAGCTTTGCAATGTCCGATGAGCAAATAACAGCAGACAACGAGGAAGAATGTTATTTCAACCTTTTTGCATACCTTCCGAATCTTGAAAAAGTCCATTTTGTCGGTAGCGGCATAAGAATTTCCACAAAGGATTACGAAAAAGGACTTTTCGAGGGTGCAAACTCTCTTAAAACAGTTTGTTTTGGAGACACTCTAACAGAAAATACCGTTGATTTTTCGGGACTTATTTGCAATGAAGATGATTATCCCGAAAATTATGCTGTGAATCTCTTTGCAGGCTGCTCCTCAATGACAAATGTAAAACTACCCGAGGATGAGTTTTTCAGCACGATTGAAAGCTCTACCTTTGCGGGATGCGCTTCCCTTTCTGAGATCGTGTTCCCCGCCAATATCACTCTCATTGAGGTCCGTGCTTTCCGAGGCTACTTTGCTCTCGAAAACGCTATCATTCTCGGTGAGAACTGTCAATATACCGAGGAAGGCGAGAACGCATCCTTTGAAAGCGTAACCAATATTACAAATAAATTCGTTCCCGCACTTAAGAGTGCAGCTTATCACAACGGTTTTTCCATCAGATTCAAGGAATATAACGGTCTGAGGGGAATCTTCTATTTCGATAATAACTGAATAGCAAAGGAAAATACGAATAAAGGCTTTACTCTTGTTGAATACGGAACACTTATTACCAGCGCACAGAATAAGACCCTTTACGGCGCAGAGCTTACATACGACGAGATCACGGGTAGTTATGAAGCAACCACACATGGCTTAAAGCAGGTTAAGATATGGTCGGAAGGCGCATATATAAGCAAGATCCTCGGAATGGGAAAAGAAGATAAAGGCGAGCCTGAAGGCGCAACATATTTTGCTGTATCGGTCGTAAATTACAGCAGCAATTATCGCTCAGACGTTTATATGTGCACATATGAGATCTGGGAATATAACGGTGAAAAATATATAATTTATACAGATTATGAAAAATCCGGCGGAAACAGCGATTATAATCTGACAAATATTTATGAGGTCTCACTTGATATGTACAAGCAAGGCTTTATGAGCGCAAAATACGATGACGGTGTCGTTTGGGATTCGCTTATAAACGGCGGTGCTGTTACCCTCACAAGCGAAACAGGCTTCACAGTGGAGGACGGGCTTACCGATATAAACGGAAATGCCTTTGGTGATACCTTTACGGTAAGCAATATTCCATTTGTAAGTGTCAGCGGTTCTTCCCTTACCACACTCCAAACCAATTTCACGCTCCTTGAGGATTCGGATGATTCAAATAAGTATATCATCGTTTTCAGAGGCGAAGGAAGCATTCCTTCTTGCGCTATCTGGGGCACAGCAAGAATGCAGTATGGCACGGGATGGCTTTCAACAACGCTTTATGACAGCATAAAGACGTCTCCAAATCCCATCTTCACAAGCGCAACGGCAAATAAGATATCCTATGCGATCTGTGACTACGGAATAACTGCTCTCGGCTCTTATATGTTTGCTGATTTCACAAACAATACGAAAATTGAGACCGTGGTATATCCCGAGACCCTTACGTCCATCGGATATGCATTTACAAACGGTTATCCCACAACAGTATTCCGCGCGGAAACAGATCTCGACTATATCGAGGTCGGACTTTATCACCTCCATTATAGTCACCTTGATATTTCAAAGATGAATCTGAACGGAAACTCCAAGGTTAAAAAGCTTCATCTGCCCACAAACTTCACCTCCATTGCAGGAAGCGGTGTTTTCAACACCACAAGGCTTGAAAGGATATGGTGCAGCGACAGCATAAGTGATAAGGGCACAGCAAACGTTCTCGATTTCAGCGGCGCAACAAAGCTTACCAATATCGGCGGTGAAGCATTCATCAATACTAAAGGCTCTCTTGCCACAACACTCCGTTTGCCCGACTCCTGCGTGAATCTCACAAGTAATATTCTTATTCAAACGGGCAAGGAAAACAATTGCTCGACAACAAAGATCGAACAGAAAACACATAGCGATAAGGTTGCAGAATTCTGCGAGGCAAACGGTGTTACATATGTCACCGGTAGCTTTAACTGAATAGGAGGGATTTAACATGAAAAGATCAAAGAAAATCCTTTATGCTTTTCTTGCGGTAGTAATGTTATTTTCCGCTTCATCTTCTTTCTTAACGGTTTTTGCGGAGGATAATGTGAAAAAAATTTATACTGTTGCAGGTGCACATCTTGACACCACCTGGCTTTGGGGACTTGATACAACTATCAATTCATTTTTGAGAAATACTCTTACAGGCGGCGATGAATCAGCCACCAAAAGCCATGTTGGTAATTTTTACCTGATGGATACATATCCCGAATACAAATTTAATTTTGAAGGCGCATACAGATATGAGCTCATCAAGGAATACTACCCCGAGGAATGAGAAAAGCTGAAGGAATATGTTGCAAAGGGTCAATGGAACACCGCAGGTGCACTTTATGAGAACGGCGATGTTACCACCCCCCTCTCCCGAGGCTCTTATAAGAAATGTTCTTTACGGAAACCAGTTCTTTGCGGACGAGTTCGGCAACGAGAACAGAACAAAAGACGTATATCTTCCCGACGCATTTGGATACGGAACAGTTCTTCCCTCCGTTGGTGCGCATACGAATCTTGAAAGCTTCGTCGGCTTCAAGCTCCATATGGGTACAACACTTGACGGCACAGAGGAAAGCCTTGAAAGATCCGGAAAATGGAAATCTACCTATAGTTTTGCCAGCGGATCTTATGTTCCCTTTGCAAGCGGCTACGGTGCGTGGGTAGGTCCCGACGGTAATTACCTCTTCTCTGCTCTCCACCAGGCGGGCAGCTACGGCGGAAGCGTTTCGGGCGATGTTCACACACAGTGCGGAACACTCCATGCTCAGAATATAGACCTTTTCGGCTGGAACGGATCTGTTCTGACATACGGAACGGGTGACCGTGGCGGCTCGCCTACCGAGGCTTCTGTTCAGGCAGTTGTAAATTCGGCAAAGAACAATACCGAAACCTCGCAGGTAATCATTGCCACCGTTGACCAGTGGGCAAGAGATCTTACAGACGAGCAGAAGGCTGCAATGCTTGAAAAAGCATATACGGGCGATCTTCTTATGAATCAGCACGGTGTTGGTTCTTATACAGCCCGCTCAATAGGTCACCGCTGGAACAGCCGCAGTGAGCTTCTTGCGGCGGCAACCGAAAATGCTTCTGTTCTTGCAGATTGGATAGGCACTGTTAATATCCCGAGGACAAGCTGAACGAGACCTGGAAGAGAGTTATTTCTCATCAGTTCCACGATGATATAACCGGAACATCAAACCGCTCCTGCTATGAGCGAAACTGGAATGAATACATCATTTCGCTCAACCAGTTTGCTGCTGAATATGAAAATGCTCTTTCGGGCATCGCTTCGGTTATGGATACAAGCACGGCAAGCGGAATTGCACTTGTGGTGCACAACCCCGTGGGTGCCGACAGAGAGGATACCGTCAAGGCAAGCGTTTATATGGGCAAAAATGTAAATTACATTAAGGTCTATGACGCAAGCGGAAATGAAGTTCCTTCCCGGATAATCGGCAAGGATGGAACTATTGTTGATATCATATTCAGAGCAAGCGTCCCTTCCATGGGATATAAGGTATATGACGTCAGAAGCGCAAGTGCTCCTTCCTCTCTCATAACACTTCCCGAAGGTGACTATAATAAGGCGTATATTCTTGCATTCTCACTTTCAGGCGACAAGAGGGTCAATTTTGGCGTTGGTTCTTCAAAAGAAACAGTCGTAATTGCAGATGCTTTCAAGAATGTGGCTTCTTGGGAAATGTATTCTGCTCCAACCACAAAGGCGACCGATTCCTATATAAAGGAACATGACATTGCCTTTATGGCAACTCATCATCATGAAAACGGTGAGGATGCTACTGCATCTTCAATGTATATGTTCAAATACGAGCTTGATATTCCCGCAGGTGCAAATACGATAACACTCCCCATAGATAACAATATCGTAGTTGCCGCTGTCAGCGTCAAAAATGAAGAGTATGAAACTGCTGTTGCAAGCGAGCTTTATGACAGCAAGCCCGTTTCCGAAGAGTCTATTTCAGAAGCTACCCTTCCCGATGCATTCTATCTCACATTTGATGATGAAAACACCTTTGCAACAAATGTAAATGCAGGTCTTTCAAACGGTGGTGTCGGAATGCAGAGCGGAAGTACCTGGAGCGCAAACGTAACAAGCGACTATGCACATTCAGGCAATAATTACTTTATGCTCAAATTCAACATGGCAAATGCAAACAAGCACTATGTATATTCCGCAATCTATAAAAACGTGAATATTCCCGTAAATCGCGGAACATACCTTGAATATTGGCTCTATACCGGCACAGAGGATGCAAAATATGTCAATATAGAGCTTACCTTTGCCACGGGAACACTCAGAGACGGTTCATATTATGACACAAACGGAATCAAAATGCATCCAGCCTCTCATGCAAAGGCAGTTGAGACCTTTGGTGAATGGACAAAGTACAGATGCCAGCTCACTCCGAGCACAACTATCACCGCAATAGGTCTTGCCCTTGATACAGGCTCAGCGGAACACGGCTACGGCGAAGAAAACTTCGCTTGCATTGACGATATTTATATCGGCACATCCTCCGAAGACGGAATGACAGCCCTCTCAACTCCTCTTGTAACAAATATTCGTATTGCAGAGGGTGTAAATACAACCTCTTATCCCGAATATGGAGTTAAAAAATTCCAATATGCCATTGCAGATGCAAAGGATACAGTTCTTGATACAAGTGCAACCGAGGAGGATATGACTAATGCTTCCAAGGCGATTCTTTCGGCTTATGAAAACATAAGCTATGTTCCGCCTGTTGAGATCTCTGTAAACGAAATTGATGCTCCCGGCACAGTTTACGCATGCGAAGCATTCGCCGCAGTGTTCAAAACCAATACGAATACCGAAAAGCTGACTGTTACCGATAAGGACGGAAAGGAATATAAGCTCATAAGCGCAAGCTTTACCGATATTGGAGACGAAAGAGTCTGGACGATATCTATGAAGCTGAACAAAAAAAGCAATCTTGATCTTATATTTACCGCATCCGATGCGGCAGACACATCAAATGATTTTATCACTAATGAAATAACGGTAGGTTAATAAAAAATGAAATCCGACTCACCTCAAGTGGGCTATTTTTTCGCACGCCATGTAACTTGTGGTGGTGATAAAATATAGATACTTGCCGTATCCGTCTCGGTACTCTACTCGACAAATTGATATAAAAAGTTTTCGGGAATGGTGAAACAACTATTTTTTATCGAAATATTTTTCAAATCTTGACACAACAGAAGAATAAAAAGAACAAACTTCTCAACAAATTCTAATTTGTATACAAGACAATTTTTATTTTCAAATATTTTTAGAAAAATATATTTTCCCCCTTTACAAAAAATCAAAAGCATGCTATAATTATAGATGCGACACAACTGAATAATTTTATGCAAAAAATAAACATGTATTTTTTAGATAAAATACATGCTCTCTTTTCGTGTTTATTTTTTGCATCGAAAGTTGTGTCGCAGCAATACGAGCAATGTGTTTTTAGTGCGTTGCTATATTGCAGCGCACTTTTTATTTTTATCTAAAAAAGGAGAATAACAATGGAGAGAGAAAACGAAAAGATCATAATTCATGGGTATAGCGATTACTCTACTGTAAAGGGAAATTGTATGGTATACGGAATAATTGCATTTATTATTGTGTTGTTATATACTGGACAGTTATCCCAAATTTTCAGTGATATTGGCACATATCTTACCTTTAAAGACAATAGATCTGCAATACGTGACGAAACCCTGTTAGGGTGGATGACTGATGAATACACATATTATGAGGTAAAAGATTACGACTCATTATTTGAATATCTATTTAGAAACTTCGATTTATCGGAAACAATAACTAACTTATTATGGGGAGTTGCGGTATATTTAATATCATTCTCATGGCTTAAACATATGTACATCACTGTAACTAATAAAAGAATACACGGAAAAACTAACTTTGGAAAACAAATCGACATTCCTATTTCAAATGTAACTTCTGCTTCCACATGTTTTTTGAGCGGTGTTTGTATTACAACAAACGTGGGTACCTTTTCCTTTAAAATGATCGAAAACAATAACGAAGTACAAAGTGCAATAAGTGAAATAGTCAGGAATCCTAAAATTCTTGAAGATTATGAAAATGAGTATTTAGATAATCAAGCCCCTCCCGAGAAGGTTTATCCGGATTTGTATGGTAAAATCATATGTCCAGTCTGCAATACAGAACAAAATGCAGATAGAACAGTTTGTAATAAATGCCAACAAAAATTTATTATCGAATCAGAAGGTTTATCCATCGAAGAAAAAAATATTAAAAATAAAGACATCCCCGTAAGAGTTTATCCCAATACAGACGGACGAATAAGTTGCCCAACCTGCGGTACAAAGCAATTTGGAAACAGGTATGTATGTTTAAGATGCGGTCAAAAGTTCATAAACGGTCAAAAAAACATAGAATATTGGTGTGCATACTGCGAAAAAGAAGGACCTTTTCTTTCCGAAAATTGCCCAGATTGTAATAGTACGTTTAAAATATATAACTTTATAAATAGCGAGGTGAAATGATTTATGATGATTCAATCAAAAACATATGCTCCTGAACAAAAATATATTAATTTTACAAACAACGGTAATTTATTCACAATCCTTTTTGAACCAATTTATGGAGAAACAGGAACTGCAAAATTTGAAATATCAAGTCCAGATTTTGATTCTCAACTGATAATAGGAGATAATAACGTGGATTTAAAGACACAATAAGTTGTATTTTTATAAATTGTTCTATCGAACTGAAATAATAGACAAAAATCTCCATATGATAACCCGTCATATGGAGATTTTTTCATTTGTTCAACAAAATCACTATTTTTCTATTGACAAATTCATATTATATGTTATAATATAAATGTCTCATATGATACACTTTTGAAGAAAGGAAGCGTAAATGGAGAAAAAGGATAAAATCCACCAAATTCTCGCAGAGGTACCGCTTTTTGCTGGTGCTGACAGTGAGTTTATCTCATCTGTAATTCTGAAAGATGCTGATATTAGGTCTTTTTCCTCGGGTGAGGAACTTGAAGCCGACGAAAATCTCGTTATCATTCTTGAAGGAACGTCAAGAGTTTTTTCCTCAGACGAAGATAGGTCTGTAATGCTCCGAGATCTCACAAAAGGAGATGTTTTCGGAGTTGCAGAGCTTTTCGGCGGAGGCTGCGGTGATGTGCACATCAGCCGAGTTGAAGCCAAGAACAAATGCATGGCACTCTTTATCCCTCGTGAGAAGATCAGTTATCTTCTCGAAAACGACAAGCAGATAATGTATAATTATCTTGATTTTCTCTGTTGCCGCATCAGATTTTTGAATAAGCGTATCGCCTGCTTCACAGCAGGAAGTGCCGAGCGAAGGCTTGCCATTTATCTTGACTCTCTCGCAGCGGAAAACGAAGAGGAAAACGGTACAGTAAAAGTAACTCCCCTATCATCCATGGGCGCACTTGCCCTGACGCTTGATATCGGACGCGCCTCGCTCTACCGTGCTCTCGACACTCTCACAGCCGACGGATTCATTATTAAAAACGGAAAAAGCTTCATTCTCTCGGACAGAGAAAAAATGCTGAAATTTTATAACAAATAAAGGAGAATCAAAATGAAAAAACTAACATCTATTATTCTTGCACTCATCATGCTCTTCGCACTTGTTGCCTGCTCGGGCGGCGATTCCAATACTCAAAATGAAGAAACGAACGCCGTTTCCGATACTGTATCTGAAAGCGTTACAGAAACCGCTCCCGATACTACTCCCGACACGGAAGAAGTCACAATCGATAACACACTTCCCTTCAACATCACCGTAATTTCCGGCACAACCGGTATGGGCTTTGCAAAACTTATGAATGATTCTAAGGAAGGAAATGCTTCATTCCCTTATAATTTCGAGATAGTCAGCGGCGCGGATATTGTTGCACCGGCAATTATCAACGGAAGCACAGACATCGCCGCAGTTCCCACAAATCTTGCCGCAGTACTTTATGCAAAGACCAAGGGTGAGGTTCAGATCCTTGCGGCGAACACTCTCGGCGTTCTTTACGTTATCGAAAACGGCGAAAGTATAAACAGCATTTCTGACCTTGCAGGAAAGACAGTTTACTGCTGCCAGCAGGGTGCAAACCCCGAATTTATTTCCAATTATCTTCTCACAGAAAGCGGACTTAAGGTTGGCGAGGACGTTATTCTCGATTTCACCTATAATACCCCCGACGAGCTTGCAACCGCCATCGCTACCGGAGTCATTGACATTGCAATTCTCCCCGAGCCTAAGGTAACTGCAACTCTCGCACAGAACGAGGCACTCCGCCGCGCTATAAATCTTTCCGATGTATGGAATGAGGTTACAGGAGGTCTGCCGCTGATTCAGGGCGTTATCGTTGCAAGAAAGGCTTTTGTTGAGGAACATGGTGCAGAGGTTGAAGAGTTCCTTCGCGAATATGAGGCTTCTATTGCATTTACAAGCACAAACAAAGAGGAAGCTGCTGAAATGATCGCCGCTGCAGGCATCATCCCAAAAGCACCCCTTGCACTTAAGGCACTTCCCTTCTGCAATCTTGCATTCATTTCCGGAAGTGACATGAATGAGCCTATGATGAGCTTCTTTAATGTTCTCTTCAGTGCAAATCCCGCATCTGTTGGCGGTGCGCTTCCCGCAGAAGATATTTTCTACAGCGCAGAGTAATGGCAAAAAAGCTGATAAAAAGTATTCTTTCCACCCTTGCAGTTGCCGCATTCTGGATACTGATCTGGTATCTTGCGGCACTGCAGGTTGGAAAGGAGCTTCTTCTGCCCACTCCATTTTCCGTTCTCAAAAGGCTCGTCGAAATAATGGAAACCAAAGAGTTTTATATCACAACCGCATATTCTCTTATACGAGTTATGGGCGGTGTTCTCTTGGCTTCTCTTTTAGGAATCCTTATCTCAATACTTACTCATTTTTCAAAAATCGCCGCTGCTCTTGTTCGCCCGGTGATAACGGTCATAAAAGCAACTCCCGTTGCCTCCTTTATCATTTTGGCACTGGTTTGGCTTGAGCGAGGAAATCTACCGATTTTTATTTCTCTGCTCATGGTCTTGCCCGTAATTTGGACAAACCTTACCACAGGTCTCGGTCAGATAGATATAAAGCTTCTTGATCTTGCAAAGGTCTATCATATCGGTGTTTTTCAAAAAATAAAGGGGATATATATCCCCTCTGTAATGCCGTATTTTTCTTCGGCTCTTAAAACATCCTTGGGGCTTGCTTGGAAGGCAGGAATAGCAGCAGAGGTGCTTGCCGTACCCATGCGGTCCATCGGAAAGGAACTTTTCAATTCAAAGACATATTTTGAAACAGTAGATCTTTTTGCATGGACTGTGGTAGTGATCATTCTGAGCCTTATAATCGAGGTCATTTTCGATGCTCTGCTCGAAAGGCTTACATTAAGGAGGGGGCATAATGCTGAAAATTGAAAACCTTTCCTTCTCATATGGAAAAGAAAAAGTATTAAATGATTTTTCACTTGAGCTTCAGGATCAAGGCATATATGCCGTAATGGGTCCCTCGGGATGCGGAAAAAGCACACTTTTTTCGCTTATATGTGGACTCATAAAGCCACATAGCGGCAAAATCTCCCACGATTTCCGTCGTATTTCTTATGCTTTTCAGGAGCCAAGGCTTATCCCTCATATGACTGCGGCTGAAAACGTAAATTTTGTTTTAGGCGGCAAAAAATCCACCCTTTACAAAGCAAAAAAAGCTCTTGAATCCGTTGGTCTCGGTGAGGACACCGAAAAATACCCATCGGAGCTATCCGGAGGAATGCAAAAAAGAGTTTCTCTTGCAAGAGCCTTTGCATACGGCGGTGATTTTTTGCTTCTTGACGAGCCCTTTGCAGGTCTTGATGATGAAACAAAAAATGAAATAATCCAAATTCTCAAGGAAATCGGAAAAAGTACCCTTGTTCTCATGATTACACATGAAATCTCCGAATCTGAAAAATGCGCAGATGATATATTGCTTTTTAATCAAATTAACCGCATTGATCTCATAAAAAACGCCGCATCATGATGGAATACTCCATAATGATGCGGCGTTTTAGTTGATTTTATCCATAAAAATGCTGTCATTAAGACCAACCTCAAGTTTACTGTTTAGTATTTTCCAAAAATAACTTTACAAACAAGAGTAAGTATAATATAATATGAGTCAAACCAAACGTATTATTTTCAGCAAAAAAGGAGCTTGAATTTTATGGGAAAATTGATTCAATACCGCACCGGCGCCTCTCTATATGACGGTGCATTTGATAGCACGGTTGGTTGGTCAGCCGCAGGAATGGGTTATATCATTGCAAGCGAGTGCGGAAAGTTCATCGTAGTTGACGGTGGTTTTGATGAAGATGCAGAGGGGCTACTTGCGCTATTGGAGGCGCAGACAGAAGGAAACATGCCCGAGATCGAGCTTTGGATCATTACCCATCCGCATATCGATCACTATGGCGCACTCCGTGGGATAAGTAAAGATCCCGACCTGCTCCGTCGCATCAGCGTCAAGAAGATCATCTATCAATTTCCCATGGAGTTTGTGGGGAAGGACGTCCGCCACGGAGCACTTGAAAATTCAATCAAAGAGCTTGAAGCAATTTGCACCGCAACGGGAGCTGAGGAACACACTCCTTCAAGAGACGAAAAATTTCTTGTGGATGAGACAGAGATCCATTTTCTCTATGTTCCCGACGATTGCTCCATTCTGAATACCGCCGGCGGAAATTCAAACCTCTGCTCTCTTATCTTTATGGTGAAGGGCAAAAACAAAAAGGCGCTGATAACGGGCGATGCCTATCAACGCACATTGCTTCTCACCGCATGGCGCTATGGAGAAAATCTGAAATGTGATATTTTGCAGATGCCACACCACGCACTCTGCGATGCTTACTGTAAGGAGTTTTACGGCTATGCAGACCCCGAAATCATTCTTATGCCAATCTCTGTTGCGGGCTATTGCGCTATGCACAGTATTTACGCAGATTGGGAGGGCGGAGTCATTAACATCGCGGCGGAAACAAAAGCAAAGGAAGTATATAAAGCCTTCGATGGCATCATAATTCTCGATATTTGATTTTTGTAATAAACAGACACATCATATGAGAGCTTTCCCATATGATGTGTCTGTTTGTTATTAAAGTTTTACGGAGCTTTTTTAAAAGCGACCGTTAATTCCTCTTACTTTGCAGCTTCCTCAATCGCAACTGCAACTGCAACGGTCATACCAACCATGGGGTTGTTACCTGCACCAATCAAGCCCATCATC
>CAYPKQ010000031.1:0-16460 GCA_964411355.1 uncultured Lachnospiraceae bacterium | reverse complement strand
TATTGGAAAAACGATAAGAATAATAAGATGCTCACCCGTATCAAGGGTATCGCATTCCCCTCACAGGCAGAGCTTGAAGACTATCTCAAGCTTCTTGAGGAGGCTGAAAAGCGCGACCACCGCAAGATCGGTAAGGAAATGAAGCTCTTCATGTTCAGCGAGGAGGCTCCGGGCTTCCCCTTCTTCCTGCCCAAGGGTATGCTCATAAAGAATACTCTTATCGACTATTGGAGAGAGATACACACAAGAGAAAATTACGTTGAGATACAAACTCCCCTTATTATGAACCGCCATCTCTGGGAAACCAGCGGACACTGGGATCACTATAAGGACAATATGTATTCAACAACGATCGACGAGGAAACTTATTGCGTAAAACCCATGAACTGCCCCGGCGGAGTTATGGTATATCGCAGCGATCTTCATTCATACAGAGACCTTCCCATAAGAGCGGGCGAGCTTGGTCTTGTTCACAGACACGAGCTTAAGGGTGCGCTCCACGGTCTTTTCCGCGTTCGTTGCTTTACACAGGACGATGCTCATATCTTTATGAGACGCGATCAGATCACCGATGAGATCGTAAATGTCGTTCACCTTATAAATGAAGTTTATGAAAAATTCGGCTTCAAATACAGCGTTGAGCTCTCAACTCGTCCCGAGGATAGCATGGGTAGCGATGAGGATTGGGAAGCAGCAACCAACGGTCTTAAGAATGCACTTGAAAAGCTTGGTCTTCCCTACACTATCAATGAGGGAGACGGCGCATTCTACGGACCGAAGATAGACTTCCATCTGGAGGACTCTATCGGTAGAACATGGCAGTGCGGCACCATTCAGCTTGACTTCCAGATGCCTATCAATTTCGAGCTTGAATATACCGACGATAAGGGCGAAAAGCAGAGACCCATTATGATCCATAGAGTTTGCTTTGGCTCAATTGAGCGCTTCATCGGCGTTCTTACCGAGCATTTTGCAGGTAAGTTCCCAACATGGCTCGCTCCCGTTCAGGCAAAGGTGCTTCTCGTTTCGGAAAAGTGTGCCGAGTACGGTGAAAAGGTCTATGAGGCACTTCGTGCTGCAAAGGTTCGCTGTGAGCTTGATAACAGAAATGAAAAGATCGGATATATGATCCGAGAGGCTCAGGTCATCGACCGCGTTCCTTATATGCTCATTATCGGTCAGAAGGAAGCTGAAGAGGGTAACATCTCCGTCCGTAACCGCGACACCGGCGCAACGGAAACCATGTCCCTTGACGAATTTATCGCAAAGATCACAGAAGAGATCAAGGAAAGAAAATAATTTATCAAAAAAGAGGCTGATTTTTCAGTCTCTTTTTCGATCTAATTCTCGTCATCATCCCAATAGGACGCACCTTTGTACTCTTCTCCAAATTTTTGTGTATCTTCTAACATATACTTTCTTGGACACTCTGAAACGTGGCAAGTGCTGCACTTTTCGACTTGATATTCAACAAAGCAGCATTTCATATAATCACATTCATCACAGCAACATTCAACAAGTTCACCGTCTTCATCAAAATGCGTTCCATTCCCCAGACAATCCTTGCCACGATTTCCGGGAGTAAGTTCTATTCCCGTTACGTCAATTATCATAAAAACTCCTTTCAAAATAAAAAGTGCGTAGCCGAAGCTACGCACGAAAAACGCATAACTCCGTTTGCTGCGACACAAATTGACTTTTTCTCGCTCATAAACCATAGCGTACAAAAAGGGAGCATACATTTTTACCTAAATAAAAATGTACACAAGTTTATGAACATATTCAATTTGTGTCGCAGAATTATTATACCACACAAAACCATGTTTGTAAAGGCGTTTTAAAAAAATGTTAAGCTATAATTTATCAGGAGTTAATTTCAAGTAAAAAATCAAACAAACCAAAAGTGTCATCCTGATCCCAGGATCTACGAACGCAAAAAGAAGATTAACAGTTAGATAAATTCCTATTTACTTTACAACACATTTTAAAAATATGAAAAAAAGAGACTGTATCAAAAGCCAAAAGCAATTGATACAGCCTCTTTTACGTTCTCGCATTATCGGTATATTATTTTAAAATTGCCATTCTTAAGGGCTGTGATATAATCCATAGCATTTTTTATTTCGCACTCGGTTTCGATGCCCGTGAGAGCAATATCCTCATCTCGGTGAGCATCCGAACCTGCAGTTGCGGGCAGATTATATTTTTCAGCCAATTCAAGCACCTCGGCATCAAAGTTCTTATGGCGCGGATTTGAATTATGCACCTCAAATGCATCAACGCTAATGGGAGTCGGTGTACAATTGCCGTCCCGAAGCGGATGCGCCTGAACCAAAAATGCGCCATGATCATGAGTGTACTTATAAATCGTTTCTATATCCTCATCAAAAACAGCTTCGAGACCATAAAGGTATTCCCTGTCGATTCCGTAAACAAGATAATGATTATGAGTTGTCTCATGAGTTATCTCGGCAGAGAGAATGATATTCATTCCGAATTTTTCACCGGCTTTTTTCGCATTTTCATACCCCGTCATGAAAAAATCAATTTTTTCACGCCAAGTTGAACCCGACATATGTGAAAAAGTTACGGTTGACAAATGATCGCTGATAAAAAGAGTCTTATATCCCGCCTCGTTGTATGCCTTCACCATGTCCTCAGCAGAAAGCTTGCCGCATAGGCTGACCTCTGAAACATGTAGATGTGTTTCGGTTTTAAACATTTTCTCTTATCTCCTTTTTCTTAAATCTGATAATTCCGATTATCGAAGAAATGATAACCACTGATTCATATATCATTCCGCCAAAGGAAAGCTCAATGGCATCATATATCAGTACCATGGGCGATGTCACAAGAATACTCCATCTGATATTTTGTGGGTCCTTCATCGGCAAACACATGGTGTGTATAACAAGTCCTGCCACAACGAATATCGAATGCCATCCAACCCATGAATATATGCCAAAGCCAAGCATTATAATGGCAAACAAAGCGGGAAAGACCTTTGGAGAATAGAATTTTTTATCCTTGAAATAAAAAATGATGTTTCTGAATATGCCCACGACATTCATTACCGCCGCAGGCATAGCACCGATAAGAAAATAATGCGCCGAAAAAACGACCGCAATAAATATCTGAACAAAAAGCAATCGCTTTGCATTCTTCATCTGAAAAGAAATGAAGCCTAAAATCACGGCAACAAATCCAAGCATCTGACCTATATAATATAAATACTGATTTTCCATTTTTCTTCTCCCAAAAATACTTCCCGATAATTATATCACAACATATTCATTTTTTCAACAATTTTGATCAAATTTATGAAAATACTTGACAATAATTTTGCACGGGGTTATAATAAAAAAAACACTTTTTGGAGGTTAAAAATGGCAAATAAAAAGGTTATTCTTATATCGATCGACGGCATGAGACCGGATGGGCTTCAGACCTGTGGCAATACATATCTTGAAGAGCTGAAAAAAATCGCTTCTTATACATTTAATGCAAGAACGGTAGTTCCTTCCATCACTCTTCCCTGCCATCTTTCAATGTTTCACAGTGTGCCGCCGGAAAGGCACTGCACATTTTCAAATGATTATGTAACACCCGTTCATCCCGTGACAGGTCTTTTTGAGCTTTTAAGAGCAGCGGGCAAAAAGTGCACAATGTACTATGGATGGGAGCCTATCCGCAACATCGGCCGCCCCGGTTCACTTTTCTCATCGGAATATCTTAATTCCTATGCATTTGAGCACACCGATGCAATCCTTACCGACAAGGCTCTGAATTTCATAAAGCTTGCAAAGCCGGATTTCGTTTTCCTTTATATGGTTGAAACCGACGAAAAGGGAGGACATGACAACGGCTGGATGAGCGACAAATATCTTGATTACATAAAGCACGCAGTAGATAATGTAAAAAGAGTTATTGAGGAAACAAACGGCGAATATTCTGTTATCGTAACCGCAGACCACGGCGGACATGACCGCAGCCACGGCTCAACTCTTCCCGAGGATATGACTATCCCCATGATCTTCTTCGGTCCCGAATTTGAAGCAGGCAAGGAGCTTTCGGGAGTCAGTATTCTTGATATTGCCCCGACCGTTGCGAAGATAATCGGTGTTGAAGCCCCCCGCGAGTGGGAAGGAAAGCCGCTGATTTAAAACTTACATATTACTTTTTAGGAAAACAACAAATCGAGGCAATTATATGCTGAAATTAGGTGTTATAGGCTGTGGCAAGCGCGCAAGCCGCATTGTAAAGCTTCTCACCGACAGCGGTGAAGTTGAGCTTACTGCCATCACCGACAAAAGAGAAGATGAGCTGAAAAAGCTTGTAAGCGAACAGGGCTTTACCGATGTGAGATACTATGAAGATGCCGAAGAGATGCTGAAAAACGAGCAGCTCGACGGTGTCATTATCGGCTCAAGGTGCTCAACTCACACAGATTTTGCATAACTTGTCGCAAAATATTTAATCCCGATGTTTCTCGAAAAGCCTGTTTGCATAGAGGAAAAAGACCTTGCGGTGCTTGAATCACTTGTACCGGAAAGCCCTAAAAATCTGAAGAAAAACGATCTGCTTATCAATGGAGACAACTGCTGCTTTGCAAAAGATGTTACCATTGAGGACAGCGGAAGTATTTTGCTCCAATATGAAAGCGGAATGCATGTTGTATATTCTCAAAATTTTGTAGTAAGAAACGACGCAGGCAAAAGAGGTGCAAGACTCATCGGTTATCTCGGAACTCTTGAATTTGACTGGGCGGAAAGCAGAATAACACTTTATCATCATCTTGGTCATCTGTGCGAGGAATATATTTTTCCCAAGGACGGAGGACATTTCGGCGGCGATGAGGTACTTACGGAAAACTTCATAAGCGTGATTAAGGGCGAGGAAAAAAGTATTGCCCCGCTTTCGGAAGGAATCCTCAGCGCAAAGCTCTGCATTGGTGCTGCAAAGAAGTCCTCGTAAGAGCATATTTACGTTGATATACATTGAAATAAAGAGGCTGAATCGGTCCCTTTTGTTTTGGCATAAGAATTTTTCGAGTGTCATTGATAAACAGTAATTTAGCGGTGCGTTGATAAATTACTGTTTATCTTAATTATTTTAATTATTTACATTTAAATTACTGTAACAAAAAACGGGACTGTGTCAAACGATCAACAACAGCAAAGACTCAGTCCATTTAATGTAGATATTCCTTGTTTTAAAGCTCTTGCTCTCCTATACCGTTTTTAATGATATATTGCTTTGGGGTGATACCTGTTTTATTTTTAAAAGCTCTTATGAGACTTCCCACATCTCCGAAAGAACACAGATATGCGGTTTCCTGCTCATTATAACCTTCGCGCAGAAGCCTTATAGCCTCGCTTATCCTTCGGTGGGTAATGTAATCGAGAAGAGTACTGCCGGTGTATTTTTTAAATGACGTCATTAGGGTCGTTCTTCCTATGTGAAGCTCTCTTGCAAGAAGCTCTGCGGTGATCTTTTCACCAAAATGCTTATCAATATATTCGAGAGCATCGATAATATATGAAGGTGTTGCGGTGAAAACTTCATTTGCCCTTCTGTCCTTTGAAAAATCCAAAAGATATGAGAGAAGGTATAAAATCAATAGCCTTTTTCTGAAGCTGTCGTTTTCCATTTTAATACGGTTTATTATCATTTTGCAGATATCTGTTTTGTCGGGACTTGTTTTGATAATATTACCGTTTTTTCCAAAGACATCTGAAAGCATATCCCATTCGGGAATATAATTCTCAACAAAATCCTTCGAAAACAAAAGATAAAGCCTGCTATATAGGGTTGCCTTTTGAATAGAAACAAAATGGGGAGTTTCGGGAGCGGTCAAAACAATACAGCTTCCCGAGCAATCCTCACTTCTGTCACTCAAAAGTATCTTGACATCACCCGATAGTATTATGTTGATCTCATAAAAATCATGCTCGTGAAAATCTGCAACGGATGTATAGTATCCCTTGTTTTCGTGTATATGGATATCGCTCCACTTATTACCAAAGCCATGATCATATAACGGATTTTTCATATTGCGCCCCCTTTCCATGTTTACATTCTAACACATATTTTAAAGTTTTTCAATAATATTTCCAAAAAAATTGAACATTTTGCCTTTTTCAATCAGTGAGTACCGTTGACTAAGCAGAAGATTTGTGATATAATTAGTAAAAAAAACGAGGTGTAACATGGAAAGACCTTTGTTCGTTTTTGCCGGACAATCAAATATGATGGGAGCTTGCGTTTACGAGGCACCCGATCAAATCTATTACGAAAATAGCTTTGAATATCTCCACAAGCCTCGCAGATTTGGAAAGGATACGGGAGACTTTAAAAATTTCGGATTCCCATGCGGCGAATTTTCATACAGAGACCTTGAAAAGGCATATGGCAAGAATGCTGACGGAAGTGCAAAAAGCACCCTCGGTACATATGATGCAAATTCCTTTTTCTGCCCCTCGATGAATGACCTTGAGGATGACGAAAAAAAGACCAGCCATTCCTTTTATGATTTTTCGGAATCAAATCTGAAAATGAGCACCTCGATAGCGCCCTATATCATAAAAGGACTTGAAGAAAACGGAATATACTCGGCTTTTGCCCATATTGCAAAGGGCGGTGTACCGATAAAGTATTATCTTGAGGGCAGTGCAGAAAAATATTTTTATGAGAAAACAAGAGATTTTTTCGACGATTGCGAAAAGAGATTCAAAGACGACGACATGAGCGAAAGATGCTTTGTTTGGCTTCAGGGAGAATCCGATAAAAGCAACGGAACAGAATATTATCTTGATGCTCTCCGCGAGCTTTGGAAAAGGCTTAAAAAATTTGGATTTACAAAATTTCTCATGATCAGAGTTCCCTATTGGTCAGAGCCTTGCATCGCCGATATAATGCGCGCACAGGAGCTTTTCTGCACTGAAAATGACGATACTTATATGCTGACCCGTGTATGCTCTTTCGTTCCTTGGGGTGGGCTTGACACAAAAGAATGGCAGATAGGCGAGCCGGGAGAAGAATTTTCCCTTTGCCGAGACTGCTTTTACGGTTTTACAAATCAACATATAAACGATAAAGGCTTCAGACTGGTAGCAAGTTATGCTGTTCCCAATGTCATAAGAATTTTTGAGGGAAAAGAGCCTATTCTCGAAAATGAAAGAGTCAAGGCACTGATATAAGAAGAAAATATGTTATTTTTTGATAAATATGTTTTAAACACCATAGCGGAAAGCGCAAATCAGCTCTGGTTTTCAGCTCCCGAAAAGCAGCTTGGCAGATGCTTTACAAAATTTCGTCAGGCGGTAGGTTCAATTATTCGCTTTTGTTTTCAAACATAATTGACAGCCCATATGCGGATGGCTCTGTAAGCCACAAAAATCTGATATGCGATAGCCGGACTATACATGGGGCAAGAGTCGGAAAATGCAGTCATATTCCCTCAGATATTCCGATCTGTGATGTTGACGGAGTCGAAATTGAGGTTTCTGATTTCAAAGATTTGACCTTCTCCTCCGAAAAGACCAAGGAAGTTATGCCGGGCGAATTTTTCACCTCTGATCCTATCAGGAGGGCTTGACGAGAAACGGATAAAAAAAGAGCTTTCTTATATTGTTGATGTCCTCAAGGGCTTGGGTAAAACGGTCATTTTGCAAACCGTCCCGCCCTTTGATTACAAGGGTGAGAACATTGAAAAATGGCATAGAATAAACAAGCATATAAAAAACGTGCTTTCCGCAAAAGCGGCTCTCATATTTGACAATTCGTCTGTTTTAAGCAAAAGCGATGAAGAGAAGCATATGTTGCGCTTTGGCGGTCATCCAAACGAGGAGGGCTGTGCTCTTTGGGCAGATTCGCTTTATGAGGCGGTAAAGGTATTTTTCAGATAATTGAACGATTTGCATATAAATCCGAATGATTTACCATTGATTTTGGGCTCTGTTTCCTTTATAATATCAATTATTAAAACATAAAGGAGCAAAAAATGAGTTCTGTTAAATTTACTTACGAAAAATTGGAGCGTTTTTGCCGTGACGCTTTTGTGAAATTCGGCTTTAAATATGAAGAGGCAGTGAAGATAAGCGACGTGCTTCTTCTTGCGGATCTTTACGGTATCAAGTCTCACGGAACGCAAAGGCTTGTGCGTTACCACAAATCTATTGAAAACGGTTGTACAGACCCGAAGGCAAAGCCCGAGATAGTTTTTGAAACACCCGTTTCAGCCGTTATTGATGCTCATGCAGCAATGGGTCAGCTTGTTTCGATATTTGCAACAAAGCTTGCCATAAAGAAGGCAAAAGAGGTTGGAATGGCGTTTGTCAGCGTCCGTAATTCCAATCATTTCGGAATTGCGGGATATTATACAAAAATGGCACTTGATGAGGGAATGATCGGCATCGCCGCAACAAATTCCGAATCCATCATGGTACATACAAATTCAAGAGAAGCTGTGCTCGGCTCAAATCCCATCGCTTTTGCAATGCCTGCAGAGCCTTATCCTTTTTGGTTCGATGCGGCAACAACGGTAGTTCCCAAGGGAAAGCTTGAGGTATATCACAAGGCGGATAAGGAGCTCTCGGACGGCTGGGCTGTTGACGAAACCGGTGCAGAGAGCCATGATGCAAAGAGAGTTCTCGGATGCATCGATATAAAGCTCGGAAGCGGCGGAATTCTCCCCGTAGGCGGCAAAAGCGAGGACAGCGGAAGCCATAAGGGGTATGGATACAGCATGATATGCGAGCTTCTCTGCTCAATAACCTCGGGCGGCGCAACTTCAAATCACCATGTAAGAGCCAAAGGTCAGGCTGCCGGAACTTGCCATTCGTTTATAGTTATTGATCCTAAGATTTTTGGTGATCCCGAGGAGATGAAGGCGCACCTTTCCGTTTTCCTTGAGGAGCTGAGAAGTGCGAAGAGAGCAGATGAGAATGTTCCGATATATACTCACGGTGAAAAGGAAGCGATCAGCTGTGCTGAGCGCATGAAAAACGGCATAGAGGTTGATATCAGCACAGTTTCCGAAATGGTAAATATATGCAATTATCTTGGAATGGACAGCGTCCAATACCTTGGTGATATTGATATTTCGGGAGCAAAGGAGTCAACATACGAGGTTTCCTATAAAAAATAACTTATTTGTTTTTGGGGGGCATATGGGATTCAGCGAAAGGCAAAAGAAGATAATTGATCTCTTAAGCGAGTGCAGTATGTCAATTATGGAGCTTGCCGATAGGCTTTTTTCCAGTGAAATGACTATCAGACGCGATATTGCACATCTCAAAGAAATAGGAGTAGTAGATCAATTCAGAGGCGGAGTTTCCATCAAAAAAACCAGATCCTTTCAGTCCTTCGACTTCAGGGCGGATATCGAAAAGAATGAAAAAATGGAGCTTGCAAGAAGGGCTGCGGAACTTGTACAGGATGGAATGCTCATATATATTGACAATTCCACTACCTGCTATTATATCTCACAGTTTCTCGGTAAATTTCGCAATCTTATGGTCGTGACAAATTCCGCACCGTTAATGAACGATCTCGGAAAAATGGGGATTAAGGTCAAAATGGTCAGTGGAAATTATGTTCACAAATACAAATGTATTGTCGGAAGCGAAACCGAAGAATATATAAAAAACTACAGATTTGATCTCGCTTTTCTTTCTTCCAGCGGATATAAAGATGAAAGAATTATGAGCTGGAGTGAATCTCAAACCAATGTCAGAAGAGCGGTTATAGAAAGTGCCGCAAAATCTTATTTTTTGATGACACCCATGAAAAAGGACAGAAGATCCAAATTTGTTGTCTGTAAAACAGAGGATGTTGAGCTTATAACTATAGATTAATAAAGGGGCTGAGTTATCCGCCCCTTTCGTTTTAGCATAATGATCTTCCGATGCAGCCTATAAACAGTAATTTGTTGTTGCGTGAGGACGTTGTTAGGTAAAGTTATTTGTTGTGTTTCGGAAAACTTGTTGACAAATCTACAAGTTTGTGTTATAATCATGTTGTTGATTTATCAACAAGTTTGATTCAAGAAAAATTCTAAAGGAGATTACTATGAAAACAAGAATAATCGTAGATTCGACAGTAGATTTATTACCGGAGTTTAAAAGCCGCGTGCATATAGTACCCCTTACGGTGCGATTCGGAGACGAAGAATTTATTGACGGGGTCACCATTGATCACCGTGTATTTTATGAAAGGCTTATCGAAAGCGATATTCTGCCCACCACAAGCCAGGCTGTGCCCAAAGATTTCATCAAAGAATTCGAAAAAGCAAAATCCGCCCGTGAAGAGGCTGTCGTTATAACTCTCGCTTCCAAGCTTTCGGGAACATATCAGAGTGCAACGATTGCGGCAGAGGGATATGAAAACATATACATAGTTGACAGCACAAGTGCCGCCGTGGGAAGCGGTATTCTTGCAGAGCTTGCCCTCAGAATGGTCGATGAAGGAAAAAATGCAAAGGAAATCGCAAGAGCCCTTGAAGAGGCAAAAAAGAAGATAGTTATCGTTGCCCTGGTCGATACACTCGAATATCTGAAAAAAGGCGGCAGAATTTCGAAAACAATTGCTTTTGCGGGAACCGTTCTCAATATAAAACCCGTACTCTCCATTGACGACGGAGAAATAAAAATCCTCGGAAAAGCACGCGGCTCAAAAATGGGAAATAATCTTCTCGCAGAAGAAATCAAAAAATCGGGAGGTATCGATTTTGAGAAGCCAATTTTGCTTGGTTATACCGGTATTTCGGACGCTTTGCTTCTAAAATACATCGAGGACAGCCGCCATATCTGGGAAGGAAATCTTAACGAGGTTAGATACACGACCGTTGGTAGCGTTATCGGCACTCATGCAGGACCGGGAGCCATTGCGGTTGCATTTTTTAAAAAATAATAGGAAAGGTAAATTTTTATGATGAAGAATTGCTCAAAAAAGCATATTCCTATTTTCTTCTCAAGTGACGACAACTATTTGCCTTATCTTGATATTGCAATTGCATCACTTATTGAAAATGCATCAAAGGATTATGAATACAGAATAATTATTTTGAATACGGGACTTGATTCTGAAAACATCGCAAAAGTTAAAAGCAATGAACGACCGGGATTCACGATCGATTTTTTTGATATATCAGAATATGTAGAGGATATAAGGTCACGGCTTAAAAATGTTTATCATTTTTCGGTGGTGACCTATTACAGATTGTTTATAGCATCTCTTTTTCCCGAATATGAAAAGATAATATATCTCGATTGCGATATCGTTGTGCTCGGTGATATATCAAAGCTTTATAATACTGATCTTAAGGACAATATTTTTGGCGCAGCACCCGAACAGTTCGTTCAGAACACAAAGGAATTTCGCCGCTATGCACATATGGCACTGGGCGTTGATCCGGATAAATATGTCAATGCCGGAGTTTTGCTGCTTGATCTGGAAAAATTCAGAGAAAATAAGATTGAAGAAAAATTTATAGAGCTTATTACGGAATATGATTTTGACCTTCTCGATCCCGATCAGGCATATTTGAATTATTTATGTTTTGACAAAATTCTTATGCTTGAAAACGGATGGAATAAAGAGCCTATGCCCCTGCCCCTTGAGGGAGAAAAGAATATAGTTCATTATGCACTTTATAAAAAGCCTTGGCAATACGATGACGTAATTGACGGAGACCTTTTCTGGCGATATGCCAAAGCCTCCCTTTTTTACAAAAAAATACTGAATAATAAAAATATGTTCGGTGAAAAAGAAAAGGCCGAAAAAGAAGAAGCTGCAATTGAAATTCTCGAGCACGCAGAAAAAATCGTAAAATCAGACAATACATTTTCAAAAAAACTCTCTATGAATTGAGGTCAGCACATGGAAAAATCAGCACACAAATTAGAGCTTCTAAAAAGAATTGCAGAGCTGGAAAAAAAGGAGCTTTGGCATCTTGATGTTGAAGATGATCCCGAAACATACCCGCTGATGGCAGACGATGTGGATTATCTTAATGAAAAATTATCAAGTAAAATCAAAAGTATAATTGCAAACCTTTGCGGCGCGCGCTTTTTTGAAAAAATGATTGCCCAAAAGCAGCTTATCATAAAGGAAATACGCGGAATAGAAAATTTCACCGCTGTGGGTGGCGGAAAGATCGTCACCTGCAATCATTTCAGCATCTGCGATAATTATGCGGTTTGGAAATCCCTTTGCAAGCATATGGGCGGAAAAATGCTTTATAAGGTGATCCGCGAAGGAAATTATACCAATCCTCCTCCCCCCTTCGGACTATTCATGAGGCATTGCAATACCCTTCCCCTCTCAAGTCAGGCATCTACTATGAAAAAATTTATGAAGGCATTTTCAATTTTGCTTGACCGAGGCGAGACTATTCTCATTTATCCCGAGCAGGGAATGTGGTGGAATTACCGAAAGCCGCGCCCCATGCAGGACGGCGCTTTTTCTCTGGCAGTCAGAAACAAAAAGCCGATAGTGCCGATATTTATCACAATGGAGGACAGCGATATTCTTGACTCCGACGGTTTTTTCGTTCAGAAATACACCATGAATATTCTCCCGGCAATATATCCCGATGAAAAGCTTTCGTCTATCGAAGCAAGAAGCAAAATGAAAAAGGAAAATTATGAAGCTTGGGTCAGAACATATGAGGATTTTTATAAAAAGCCTCTTATTTACAGTGAATCATGAAGCTCTATCTTTCAATTATAGGTGCTGCCATGACCGTGATTTCCGCAATGAATATTCTTTTTGGAACAGGCAGTCCATATCTCATAATAATCACAGTCATCATATGCACCGCTCTTCAATTTGCACTTGACGGGCTGATCGCACTTATAATAAACAAAATGCCCGATAGGCTTTTCGGCATTGACGATCCGCTTTACAGCGTATCAGATGCAGAAACAAAGCTTTATAAAATTTTAAAGGTCAGAAAATGGAAGGATAAGGTCTGGGAGCTTGGAGGCCTCGGCGGCTTCAGCAAAAAAAGGCTTTCGGAGCCTGATAACCCAAGGTATATTGAAAAATTCATCATAGAATGTAATAAGGGCGTGCTTACTCATCGACTTTCCTATCCGATAGGCTTTCTGCCAATGCTTTTTATTCCGGGGGTGTTTGCATTTTCCATCGCACTTCCGGTGGCAACTGTGAATTTGTTTTTAAACATATTGCCTACCCTCGCCCTCAGATATAATACACCAAAACTTAAAATGATACTCAAAAGAATGGAAAAGGGCTGATGATTCAGCCCTTTTTTCAGCCTAATATTACCTGCAAACAGTAATATGTCGAACGGTAGGGGTGTGAATGGTGTTATAATGAGGAAAATGTCTGACCTCAGCTTTTTACGCAAGCTCCTCTCGAAGAAAAGCGAATATCTTTTTTTCCTCTCTTGAAACCTTGACCTGTGAAAGCCCCAGAGCATCGGCTGTTTCCTGCTGGGTATAATCCCTATAATACCGAAGAAGCACTATTCTGCGCCAAAGGGGCTGCATCTTCGATATCGCCTGGGAAAGTGCGATATTCTCGCAAAGCCTTTCCATTTCGGTACTGCTGTCAATATCTGCAATGGTTCCCTCAAGTGTCATTCCGTCCTCACCGTAAATACAATCGGAAAGCGAGCTTACGGGAGTTATGGAATCGAGTGCCACAGCCGCCTCGGAAACGCTTACACCGCAGAATGCGGCAAGCTCTTCAATGTGCGGATCTCTTCCCTCACCTGCCATTATATCGTTTTTAGCCTTAAGTAGCTGCACACCCAGCTTTTTATAGCTTCGACTGACCTTGATAATTCCGTCATCCCTGAGATATCGCCTTATTTCACCGATAATAAGCGGCACAGCATAGGTTGAAAAAACCGTTCCTCTCTCAAAATCAAAGCTTCGTATTGCCTTAAGCATCCCGATAGTCCCTATCTGAATAAGATCCTCATATTCAAGACCTCTTTCACGAAATTTTGCGGCTATGCTCCGCACAAGCCCCATATTGCCCTTTATCAGTTCCTCAGTCGCCCTCTCGTCTCCGCTCTGTGCAAGAGCTATTAATGCTTTGTTTTTTGAATAATCGCAATTCTTTTCGATCAAATTTTCCACCTCACCAAATCGGCTATCGGTATTCATCTCTATCTCCTCTGAGAAAGCCTTTTCATGAGCTGAACCGATGTTCCCTTGCCCACCCTTGAGCGAACCTTCATCTCGTCCATAAAGCTTTCCATAACAGTGAAGCCCATTCCGCTTCGCTCCTCATGGGGCGCTCCGGTATAAAGGGGCGTTCTGGCAAGCTCAATATCTTCAATTCCCCTGCCCTTGTCCTTTATTTCTATAAAGATCCTGCGTCCCTCAAGAATTTTTACCGATATGTATATCTCTCCGATTGAATCGGGATATGCATGAACGATTGAGTTTGTCACAGCCTCGGAAACTGCGCATTTTATATCAGCAATTTCAGTCGTGGTTGGGTCTGCTTGCGCAGAAAAGGCCGCAACCATAGCTCTTGCCGCTGATTCGTTTACCGAAAGCGACGGAAAATTCATCTTTATCGAGTTTATCACCTTATTTTTTGCCTTCATTTGCTTTTGCCTCTCTTTTTTCAATTCTTAAAATTTTCTCCATGCCCGCAAGCGTCAGTATTTTTTTTGCTCTCGGTGAAGGATTTATCACTACCGTCTCTCCGCCCAGCTTTGTCATAAGCGAAAAACGCCCCATAATAAGACCAAGACCCGAGCTATCCATAAAATCAACGCTTGAAAGGTCGATATAGAGCATTTGGGGGCGCACCTTCATCAGAGCCTCGTCTATCTCATGCCGAAGGATCGCCGCACTGTGGTGGTCGATCTCTCCCATAAGCTTAAGATTTACCCTATCCTTTTCATCATCATAATGAAAAATATACAATTCCTTTTCCATTTCATATCTCCTTTGTTTTGGCTTCTTAGCATATTTTATCATCTGAAGCGCAAAAAAATTGTCACATTCTGCGCTTATATTAAATTTTATAAAAAAACTTGCTTTTATGAGAAAAATGTGCTATACTTATCTCTATAAAGTGAGGTACTACGATGAAAAAAATCAAAATTTTCCCCATTATTCTTGCGCTTCTTCTGCTTTTCCCATCCTGCGCCGCAGAAAGAAAAAGAGCTCAGACGAATGAGTCAATAAACAAAGATCAAATACTCAATATAGATATGCCCAGCGAAAAAGAGGTGTTTGGCGAAACACGCATCAGCTTTGCCGCCGCAGGTGATAACATAATTCACGAGGCGGTATTTACAGATGCAAAAAGCAATGCCGCAGTTTACGCTTCAAGCACCGGAAAAACTGTCAATTATAGATTTACCGAAATGTACGAGGGCATTGCGGACATAATTAAAAACGCCGATATTTCATATGTCAACCATGAGACACCCGTTGCAGGTGAGAGCTTTGGCATCAGCGGTTATCCCGATTTCAATGCTCCCTCCGAGATCGGAAACGACCTTTCCGAGGTTGGATTTGATATTATCAACATTGCAAACAACCATATGCTTGATATGAAAGAAAAGGGGCTGCGTAATTCTATAAATTATTGGAATGAAAAATCCGCCGCTCACGGAATTACCATGATAGGCGGATATACGAAGGACGATTTTGATTCTATCAGATTCGTTGAAAAGGACGGAGTTAAGATCGCTCTCCTTTCTTATCTGACCTTTATTAACGATGCGCATAAAAATTCGCTCAGCAGTTCAAGTGAGCTTGTGATCCCGTATGCAAATAAAAACACCATGACACGGCAGGTGGGTATTGCCAAGGAGATGGGTGCGGACGTTATTATAGTTTCTATGCATTGGGGAACGGAAAATGACCTGACTCCAAGTGCATCCCAAAAGGATTACGCTGCGCATCTTGCCTCTCTCGGAGTCCATGTTATAATAGGCACTCACTCCCACACTCTGCAGCCTGTTGAATGGATTGAGGGTGAGAACGGTCACAGAACACTCTGCGCCTATTCCCTTGGAAATCTCCTCTCAACAATGCATTATAACGAGTACATGGTAGGCGGAATACTTACCTTTGACATAGTGGAGGATGATCTGGGTGAGATCAAGATAGAAAATCCCCTCCTCATTCCAACAATGTGCCATTACAGCATGACACGTGACAGTCTGAAGCTTTACACACTGGAGAATTACACAGAAGAGCTTTTGAAGTCTCACGGTTCGCAGCTAAAAAGAGCTTTTTCCATGAGTACACTTATCAATCGTTTGAAAAATACGGTTTCAAGCGAGTTTTTGCCCGAAGCATTCAAATAATTTCGAATATAAAACAAAAAACTTATGGGGCTGAATCAATTGCTTTTGTAAAAAACTTTTGGTTCAACCCTTTTTTGTTTTATAAAAATACTAACCGTTAAATAGAAATTGGTCATTGGAGCTGACACATCGCCCCATTGTAGAAATT
>CAYPKQ010000030.1:0-16501 GCA_964411355.1 uncultured Lachnospiraceae bacterium | reverse complement strand
TATTTTTCAGCATACCAAAGGCAGCACCGCGGTTTTCGAGGTATGTGAGATGAAGAATATCCTCTATTATCGGAACTGTTTCAACTTTTGTGAGAAATTCAACCGCCAGCCGTTTTGTTATCTGATCGAGAAGGATAACGGCAGCCATTATTAAAAAGCAAATAAACATAAAAAACTCCAAAAAGAAGCGGGATTTTCGATACAAGTACCGAAAATCCCGCATCGAATTATCAGCTTTGATTAAGCAAGAAAATTAACGATTTTTTTGCAGCGAGCGCAAATGAAGCCGTCCTCATCTGCTTCACAATCATTAGAATAAGCCCAGCAGCGGTCACATCTGTTTCCGCTTGCCATCTCAACCTTAACACCGATTCCGGATTCTGTTTCGCAGAATACGCCATCGGGAGTCTTATCATTTACAAGCTCAACCTCGGAAACGATAAAGACTGTCTTAAGCTCGTCAGCAAAGTCTGTGAATGTTGCAAATACATCTTCTTCCTTTGCATAAACGGTAACCTTTGCGTCAAGGGACTTACCGATGAGCTTTTCAGCTCTTGCAAGCTCAAGTGCCTTCATGATATCATCACGGAGAGCGAAGAGCTTGTTCCATCTTTCCTCGATATTTGCAAATTCGTAAGCAGCCTCATATTCGGGCATAGGATTAAGGAAAACGCTTTCCTTATTCTCACTATCGAGATGAGGCATAGCCTTCCAGATCTCCTCAGCGGTGAATGCAAGCATGGGAGCTATGAGCCTTGTGAGAGAGCTGAGAATGATAAACATAGCGGTCTGAGCTGCCCTTCTGCCATCGCTGTCCTTTCTTTCAACGTAAACTCTGTCTTTTGTGATGTCAATATAAAGCTTTGAGAGTGTTGTTGTGCAGAAATTGCAAACGTCATGATAGACGATGTGGAATTCGTAGTTGTTATAAGCCTCGCGGCAGGTCACCACGAGCTTGTTAAGCTCTGTAAGTGCCCATTTATCGATCTCATAGAGCTTGTCGGGGCTTACCATATCCTTGTTGGGATCAAAATCAGAAGTGGGATCACCAAGATTTGCCATGATGATTCGAGCAGTGTTTCTGATCTTTCTGTAAGCCTCGGAAAGCTGCTTGAAGATGGGATCGGAAACGCGAACGTCAACTCGATAGTCGCTGGAAGCAACCCAGAGACGAACGAGATCTGCGCCGTATTTTGCAATGACCTCTTCGGGAGCAATTGAGTTTCCGAGAGACTTGTGCATTGCCTTACCCTCGCCGTCAACTACCCAGCCGTGAGTAAGAACAGTCTTGAAGGGCGCACCCTCGCCCTTTGCACCAACAGCGGTGAGAAGGGAAGACTGAAACCAACCTCTATACTGGTCAGCGCCCTCAAGGTACATATCAGCAGGCCATTTAAGACCTTCTTTGTTTTCGATGACGGAGAAATGAGTTGAACCGGAATCGAACCAACCGTCAAGTGTGTCTGTTTCCTGAGTAAAGTGTGTACCTCCGCAGTGAGGACACTTAAAGGATGAGGGAAGAATTTCGGCAGCCTCTTTCTTATACCAAGCATTTGAGCCTTCTGCGGAGAAGAGAGCAGAAACAGCCTCAATAGTTTCGTCTGTGCAAACGGGCTTCTTGCAATCCTCGCAATAGAAAACGGGGATGGGAAGACCCCAATGTCTCTGTCTTGAAATGCACCAATCGGCTCTTTCACGGATCATGGAGACCATTCTGTCTCCGCCCCATGCGGGAAGCCATTCAACATCCTCGCAAGCCTTTGCAGCCTCTTCCTTGAAAGCATCTACCGAGCAGAACCACTGAGGTGTTGCGCGGAAGATGATGGGATGCTTACATCTCCAGCAATGAGGATACTGATGCATGATCTCCTCTGAGGCGAAGAGTGCACCGCTTTCCTTCATATCTTCAAGAATTGCCTTATTGGAATCCTCGTAATACATTCCGGCAAATTTGCCGGCGTCCTCTGTCTGATAACCTCTGTCATCAACCGGAACGATGATATCCATATTATAGCGGCGGCAGGTCACATAGTCATCTGCACCAAAGCCGGGAGCAGTATGAACGCATCCTGTACCGCTTTCCATTGTAACGTAATCAGCATTAACAATAACGCTTTCTCTGTCAATGAAGGGATGAGAAGCCTTCATGAATTCAAAATCGCGGCCGCACATTGATTTAACAAATTCGTAATTTTCAATACCGCCTGCCTTCATTGTTTTGCCTGCAAGTGCGGATGCAACGATATAGAAATTGCCGTCGGATGCCTTGACAACAGAATATTCTTCATCGGGATGAAGAGCAATTGCAAGGTTTCCGGGTAGAGTCCATGTTGTTGTGGTCCAAATGATAAAATATGTCTTACCAAGGTCGCAAACATCGGCAATTTTGCCCAGATCATCCCTTACCTTGAATTTTACATATATAGATGTGCAGGAAATGTCCTTATATTCGATCTCAGCCTCTGCAAGAGCTGTTTCGCAGTGGTTACACCAATAAACGGGCTTAAGTCCCTTATAGATATAACCCTTTTTGAACATTTCTCCGAAGACCTTTACCTCGCGAGCTTCGAACTTTGGGTCCATTGTGAGATAAGGATGCTTCCAGTCTCCCGTAACACCGATACGCTTGAACTGCGCCATCTGAATATCAACGAAATTCTGTGCAAACTCATGGCAAGCGCTTCTGAATTCGGGAATGGACATCTTTTTTCTGTCTATTTTGTTCTTTTTTATGATAGCACTTTCGATAGGCATACCGTGGTTATCCCAGCCGGGAATATATGGAACGCTATAACCCATCATGTGCTTTGACTTATTGATAAAATCCTTTAATATCTTGTTCATTGCGGTTCCCATGTGGATATTTCCGTTAGAGAAGGGAGGACCGTCGTGAAGAACAAAGAGTGGCTTATCACGGTTTTCCTCAAGCATCTTACCATAGAGGTCGATGCTTTCCCAATACTTGATGGTATCAGGCTCTCTCTGAGGCAGATTAGCTCTCATCGAGAAGCCGGTTTGGGGCAAATTCAGTGTACTTGTGTAGTCCTTTGGCATAATTAAGGTCTCCTTATTTATATATGTGGTGTTGTTTTCTTCTTTATAACTCTTTGATTTATCTCATTCAGCGAGTTTTTCATTTGAGACATTTTTGAGGTGCTTTCAACACTCTCATAGAATATAACATCTTCATCTACAGCACTGTCACTCTCGTTCTCGGAATTATCAAGGTCATAGGGGGTCATTTGAGGCTCTTCTATGATCTCTACCTCTTCCTCCACAGCGTCATCGATAGGGAGAGAGGGGGCTTTCGTGACAGCTTCCGGCGCTTCGGTCAGAATTTTGTCAAGCTCGGCAAATTCAGCACTGATATCCTCGGTGACGGGACGTATTTCGGGAAGGCTGTCCGGGAGGGAATGGCTGACGGCAAATGAATCAACTCTGTTAAGCATTGCGTTTAATCTGTTCTTGATGTCATTGCTGAAATCGTTATAACATATGTCAAGCTTTTCGATAAGAGCTCTTCTTTTATCAATTTCGATATCGAATTTGCGTATCTCATCCTCATGCTTTTTCTTTGCTTCTTCCGCTATGAGCTCCGCTTTTGCCTCGGCTCGTGCAATGATTTCCGAGGATGATGATTTTGCCCGCATTATCATATCTCTCGCTTCACCGAATTTTTCGCGGTATCCGTTGTAAAGACCTTCAACGCTTGCAACCCGTTCGCTCATTTCCTTCAGCTTTTGCTCAAGAGCTTCTTTTTCGCCGAGCAGCTCGGATATGTAATTGCTTTGAGCGGTTTTATCGTCGATAAGATCATTATTTGCAATCTCAAATTCACGGTTTGCGTCTTCAAGCTCGTCGCAATAGCGCAAAAGGGCATCAAGGGCGGCATCGACTTCCTCGGTATTGTAACCGCGCATACTTTTGTTGAATTTTCTGTCAAAAGTTTCCGAAACGCTCACTTTGCACCTCTCTCAAATATATTTTCTTGCGGCAAGTCTTATCCTGCCTTTTTTAGTTTCTTCCGTGATAGAATCAATGATGAATTTTCCCGCACCTCTTATAGTGACGGTGTCTCCCTCCGAAATTCTCAGATCGGTTCTTTCAGATACAGAATAATTACATTCAACAAATCCAGAAAGGATAAGAGTCTTTGCCTTTTCGCGGCTCTCCGAGGCAAGTACGGACACAACACAATCAAGTCTGTCAGAAGCTATGGTGTCGCTTATTCGCTTTGTTTTTCTCTCGAAAAGAAATTCGTGGGAAAGAGGTATTTCCTCAATTTTAACCTTGTCCGAGCCGATCCTCTCGCATCCGGAGATGATAAGAGCGGCAACAGACGAATTTGCGAAAAGAGTGCAGGTATTATCTTCCGTTATGCAAAGATCTCCAATAGCACTTCGCTCGATTCCCATATTTAAAAGAGCACCGAGAAAGTCTCTATGCGCAAGATTTTTATATCCGCTTCCTTTTATTCTGATAACTTTTATCTTTTCCGCAAGCTCACTCTCAAGAATAGAAAATACTTCGTCAAAATTCGCAATATCCTCTATGATATCCGAATAAAACTCCGGCAGAAAAAAAGCACATCTTCTTTCGGCTCTTTTATATCCTCCAAAAAGGAAACAAAGTCCTTTTGCGCCGATCTGTGCAATATGATTTTTTGTAAAGTATACTTCTGCCGGGTCGAGAAAGGAAGAGGCGGTTATATATCCTCTCCCGCTCTCTGCAAAAAGATCGGAAAGTCTTGCGGAAAGCTGTTTTATCTTCTTATCATCCATATGCGGAAAGAACGGTTGACAAACCGGAGATTATAACTGCGGTCAGGAGCAACGGGATATCCATCGGTATCATGCTTATCGCTTCAAACCTGTCGAGAAGACGGCGCATAGGCATGATAACGGGCTCTGTTATAGCATAGAAAAATGCATCGAACTTATTATCATCCTCAAGCGGAATCCAAAAAAGAATGACCCTTATAAGAATAGCGAGGCTGAGAAAATCAAGTGCTATAAGGCAAAGCCTTGTAACAACAAAGGTTACTGTTTCCAAGATATCCTCCTAAAACCGATAACGACAGCCGACAAAAATTCAAGAGAATCGACTGCCGTTATCACGATACAACAATTTGCACCCCATAAAATGCGGCGCAAATCATTATGAAATATTAAGATTAATAACCGAAAAATCCGTTATTCTGAGTTGGCTCTGCGCTCTGCTGAGGCTGAGCGGGAGCTGCTGCAGTAGCCTTATCATTGCTGATTGCAACGTTTTGAGGAGTGATAACGTATGCATTGTTAGCAACCTTCTTGATCTCGCCGCCGATAGAATAAGCAACTCCGAAAAGGAAGTCGATAAGTCTTCTTGCAGTATCCTTGTCAGCATCCTCAAGGTTAAGTACAACAGTACGTGTGCTGAGAAGATGGTCAGCAATTGCGGGTCCATCCTTGAACTCTGTGGGCTTAACTACTTTAAGCTCGATAGCAGCACCGTTGAGGGACATTCCTCCGCCCATAGGACCTGAGGAGGGCTGAGGAGGAGTATAAGCAAATGTCTGAGGCTGTACCTGAGGCTGGGGGTCCATCATAGGCTCCTCTGCGGGCATTTCGTCATAACCACCCTCGTAGTCACCGTAATAGTCGTCGTAGTTGTCTGCATAAGCATCGTTTGTCTGATTGTTTCTCTTGAATTTATCCAACACTCCCATGGTTGAATCCTCCGTTTATGTTTTTTTATTATTATTTTTGAAAAAAGCTTCTGCCGATCCTCACGATAGTGGAACCGCAAGCGATAGCCTCCTCAAAGCTTTCACTCATTCCCATCGAGAAGACAGGCTCTATATTATTATGAACGATTTTTTCCCAAATGTCAAGGAAAAGTTTATAAGTTTCTTCAAAAAATTTCAAATAATCGCATTTTTTTTCACATTTTGGTGCCATTGTCATGCAACCGCGCAAATTTAGTGACGAAAAGTTCATAATTTGTTCACAAAAATCCGGGACATCCTCCGGCATGATGCCGCCCTTATTTTCTTCTCTTCCACAGTTTATCTCAACGAGAACATCCATAACGATGCCGTGCTTTTTTGCTTGCTTATCTATTTCTGCGGCAAGCTTGAGACTGTCAAGAGAATGTATCATGCAGACTTTGTCGATGATGTATTTCACCTTATTGGTCTGAAGAGAACCTATGAAGTGGAGGTTTGTTTTTGTTTTGTCGATATGCTCGTAGTGCGCCAAAAGCTGCTGAACTCTGTTTTCACCGATATCGGTAATACCAACGTTCTCGGTCAGATATTTCAGCTCTTCAATATCGCAGTATTTTACTGCGGCAACCACCGATGTCCTTTGCCCGTATTTTGATGCGGCTTCCGCAGCCTTCACACGTGACATTATGTTCTCGGCATTCTTATCAATATATTCGAATGACATTATAACCTCTTAAAAATCAATAAAAGACCATTCCGTTCCTAAGATCCTTACCCGAAACGATTATCCTATCATAAAGACTCAGATATCCGAAGCCCTTATTTGTTTCATTGGTTTCGGTTTCTGCCAAGGCATCAGAGGTACTTTCGGCTTCTGTGCTCTCATCCTTTTTAAGAGGATCGACACATGAAACGATATAATGACCTTCAACCTCCAGCAGGATATCTATTCTTTTAAAAACAACAGTGCTGCCGTAGAGTGTGTAAACACCTTCATAGCCGTCAACAATTCTCACTGCGGTTTTTGGAACACGGTATCCCTCGGATTCTGAGAGAACTATCTCCACCGCTTGCGAGCGCAGATATGAAAATCCGCTTGGCATATCACTGCAAGAAAAAACTGCAATAGCACGCTCGCTCGAATCGGTTAAAACCTTTTCGGCCGTGAGAGTAAGCTCCGTGTCATAGTTATATGGGAAAACTCCTTTGTATTTTTGACCGACTGTGATCTCATCAGCTTTAGCTTGCTCGATAGGGAGAGCGATATACCATTTATATCCGGTTGCAATTTTACCGATGGGATATCTTCCTGCGGTATCATTCTGAACAGAAGGACTTTGTGAAGTCAACGCATCGAATGATGAAAATGTGAGATTTTCGGCGGCACTTGCGGTAAAAGAGTCCTCATAACCGTCTATTCCAAAAAAGAAATAACCGCTTGTGTCGGAAAAAACAGTTTCGCTTCGTCCGCTGAGATTCGATGTAAGACTCGCTTTTCTGGCTTCAAGCGCAGATCTTACCGAAGAAAAATCATACTGTCGGTCAATGATTATCCGGCGGCGATTCATTTGTGCAAGAAGCGCACTCATTGACTGCATCGCATGGCTGTATTTTCCCTCGGAAATATTCTGCAGTATCAAGTGATAATAAGAGTTAATACGCTTGTCCACAGAAGCTGTATCCGATTTTGCGGCTCCCTTTGGAAGCTCACTTTCTTCGAGAATGGCAAGCTTTTCCTCAATTGCCGTAAGCTCCTCTCTTGCGGAATAACCGGAAGAATCCGAAAAGGTCTGGGCAACGCTTTGATTTATGCTTACCTTTTCTCCATCGCTTGTAAGATATGCAACCGCACCGCCATAAGAGGAATAGAGATAATGCTCGTCTCTGAAAATATAGCAATCGCCACTTATGACCGATTTTTTTGACTGTATCTCTGCGGCAATGGTGGTGATATCTGTTGTAAAACCGCTTAAAAGATGGAAAACAAGATAGATTATAAAGGCGAGCGCAAGGACTGCCGAAAGGACATATAAGCCGACTTTTTTCAGATATTTAGTATCCATAAGCGCATTTCCTTCATAATCAATAAACTAATCGGTTAATTATACCACAAAAACCGAAATTATTAAATAGGATTGACGCATTGTTTACAATCTCTTCAAATGTTTTTGTTTGATGAGTATCTTTTTGCTCCGAAACCATGATCCAATTTATATTTTTTCTTGCGTAGAACCAGGTCATTTGGCGTTTGGCATAGTGTCTTGTGTCGAGCTTGAGCGTTTCAATGGCGTTTTCGAGAGAAGATTCAGAGGATAGGTACGGCAAAAGCTCCTTATATCCTATTGCCTGTCCCGCTGTTGTGTCAGGTGAGAGAAGTCCTTTTTCATAAAGCTCTTTTGCTTCTTCGAGAAGTCCGTTTTCGATCATTTCGTCCACTCGCCGGTCGATGCGTTCGTAAAGAATGTCTCTGTTTTCGTATCCAAGTCCGATCATGAGGGCATCAAAGGTATCTTCCTTTTCTCTTGAAAGCTCGTCGAGACGGGTCTTTGTCATTCCGGTGGTGTGAAAAACCTCAAGTGCCCTTATAACTCTTCTTATATTGTTGGGATGTATGGCGTTTGCTGCCTCGGTGTCGATCTCGGCAAGCCTTGCATGGAGTGCATCTGCACCATTTACCTCCGAAAAACGCTGCATCTCTTCTCTGAAATCAGGATCACTTTCTGCACCGTCGTCTCTCGCTCCGCGTAAAAGGCTGTCCAGATAAAGTCCCGTGCCGCCGCAAAGTATGGGCAGCTTTCCTCTTGCTGCTATGTCATTTATGCATGAAAGTGCCATTTTTGCATAATCCGTGCAGCTGAATTTCTTGTCAGGCTCGCAAATATCTATCATGTGATGGGGGATTCCATCCATTTCGGATGTAGTAGGCTTCGCCGTGCCGATATCCATTCCCTTATATATCTGCATTGAATCGCAGGAAACTATCTCGCCGCCGAATTTTTTTGCAAGTGCTATGGAAAGAGAGGTCTTTCCGCTTGCGGTTGCACCGACGATTGCGGCAATTTTGATTTTCTTGTTATTTGACATCAGCTCACCTCACATGAGATAGATTATATCACATTTTGTCTGAAAATGCAATAAGTAAAAGACAAATTCAAATTCCCCCGGAGACGAACAAAAAACTACGCCTTGATTTTGACTCAAAAAGGGCTGAGTTCGAAAACTCAGCCCATATTGATTAAAAATTACTTTGTGAGGTTTGCTTCAAGAATTGCAAGCTCGTCATAAAGCTCTGCGGGAACTCTCTCGCCAACCTGTGCGTAGAATTCCTTGATGTTTGCAACATCGTCAAGCCAAGACTGCTTGTCGATTGTGAGAAGCTCCTTGATTGTGTCAACAGTAACATCCTCAAGTCCTTCAATGTTGATATCCTCAGCCTTCGGAACAAATCCGATAGGTGTTTCAACAGCGTCAACCTTGCCTTCGCAACGAGCGAGAATCCACATAAGAACTCTCATGTTGTCACCGAAGCCGGGCCAGATGAAGTTGCCGTCAGCATCAGTTCTGAACCAGTTAACGTGGAAGATCTTGGGAGCATTGGGGATCTTCTTGCCCATATCGAGCCAATGACGGAAGTAGTCACCCATGTTGTAGCCAACGAAAGGTCTCATAGCCATAGGATCGCGACGAACTACGCCGACAGCACCGGAAGCTGCAGCAGTTGTCTCGGAAGCCATGATAGAACCAACGAAGGTACCGTGCTGCCAGCTTCTGGACTCGTAAACGAGAGGAGCAGTCTTTGCACGGCGGCCGCCGAAGATGATAGCGGAAAGAGGAACACCCTTAAGAGAATTGAACTCGCTTGAGATGCAGGGGCAGTTTGTAGCCATTGCTGTGAAGCGGGAGTTGGGGTGAGCACCGGATGTACCGACCTTATCAGCCTTATCGTACTTTGTATAATCCCACTTTTCGCCTCTCCAGTTGAGAGCGTTCTTGGGAGGATTATTGTCAAGACCTTCCCACCAAACTGTGTTGTTGTCAAGATCGTGGCAAACGTTTGTAAAGATACAGTTGCTCCTTGTTGTTGCAAGAGCGTTGGGGTTAGACTTTTCATTTGTACCGGGAGCAACTCCGAAGAAGCCGTTCTCGGGGTTGATTGCATAAAGTCTGCCGTCATCACCTACGCGAATCCAAGCGATATCATCGCCAACTGTCCAAACCTTATAGCCCTTCTTGCCGTAGATTGCGGGAGGAATGAGCATTGCAAGGTTTGTCTTACCGCAAGCTGAGGGGAACGCAGCGGAGATATACTTAACCTCTCCGTCGGGGTATTCAACGCCGAGAATGAGCATATGCTCAGCCATCCAGCCCTCTTTTCTACCGAGGTAGGAAGCGATACGGAGAGCGAAGCACTTTTTACCGAGAAGAACATTTCCGCCGTAGCCGGAGTTGATGGACCAGATTGTATTATCCTCGGGGAAATGACAGATATATCTGTTTTCCTCGTCGATATCCTTTCTTGCGTGGAGACCCTTGATAAAGTCTGCGCTGTCACCGAGAGCATCGATAACATTCTTGCCAACTCTTGTCATGATAAGCATGTTGAGAACGACATAGATAGAGTCTGTAAGCTCAACGCCGATTTTAGCGAAATCAGAGCCGACAACGCCCATGGAATAGGGAATAACATACATTGTTCTGCCCTTGTAGGAGCCCTTGTAGAGCTTTGAGAGCTTTTCATAGCACTCGTTCTTCTCCATCCAGTTGTTGATGTTGCCGGCATCCTCTTTCTTTGATGTGCAGATGAAGGTTCTGCCCTCAACTCTGGCAACGTCGTTTACTGCAGTTCTGTGAAGGTAGCAACCCGGAAGAAGCTCCTCATTGAGCTTAATAAGCTCGCCTGTGCTGCAAGCCTCTGCGCGGAGAGCCTCAGCCTGCTCCTCGCTGCCGTCGATCCAAACGATCTTGTCGGGCTGTACGAGAGCAGCCATTTCGTCGATCCAACCAAGCACATGTTTGTTGTTTGTCATAACTAATTCTCCTTATATAATCAAAATATTTTTACTTTGGTGAAGCCTGGAATGTAAGTGAAAAATTGTCAAAAAACACCTTTTAACACATACCCCCATTATAAAATATGATATCATATTTTGTGCAGAATTTCAACGCTTTATTGCAAAAGGTTACATTTTATTAACAATTTAAAGCGGTCAAATATTTTAGAACTAAAAAATTGGCATTTGTAGGTGTGTTTGAAAGCGGTTAGCCCGCCTTTAGCGTTCGCTAAACAATGATTAATTTGCCTTCCCTTGCAGGGAGCACCTCGACAAGCGGTCTCCCTTTTCTGCAAGAGAAGGCTTATGAACATCCTCATGCGCCGATATTTACTGTTTGTAAGGCAAAAAAGAGGCTCGCCCACAGGGTGTGCTGTAACCGCTTTTGACTGAGAGGGCAATATGTGTTATTTTATAAGCCCTCTCCGGCGGCTTCGCCGCCACCTCTCCCGGAGCGAGAGGCTTTTTCTTGTTCAAAGTTTTACAAAGCACATAGTTTAAACCGCACCCAAAGTCAAGGACAATCTCAAATAGTTAATAGTAAATTTACATAAAAGGTACGCACACGCTTTTTTGCTTTATGTATGTGTCCATTTTACAGGGTATATTTTACGGCGACTCGACGTCCCATTTTCATTTTAAATTCACGATTATTACACGTTTTTTGAGGGACGTCGAGGTCGCCGTCCCCTACAAAATACATCTTCAACAGTTCGATAAATTACTGTTTAGCTGAATTATTTATATCAAATTATGGTAACAAAAAAATCGGGACTGTGACAATGCTTATCGAAAGCAAATGACACAGTCCTTTATTTGTTATTTTAAAGTTCAATATCGATATAAGCTGCCGAGTGGTCTGAAACGGTTAAATAGTATTCGGGGGAATAACGCTCGAAGCGCTTGACAGCACCCTCTTTTTCGCCTATAACAAGAATATGGTCAATGGCACATTCAAAGGGGAGAGCATCGTATTTTCTTTCAAGTCCCCAAGGGTAGCAGAAGTGAAGTCCAACATTTTCCTCGGCGTATTCTGTTGCAATATCATGTGCATGGCGGAATCCGAGGGCAAGTGCATTTTGAATTGCTTGCGAATCATAATGGGTGTTCATGTCACCGACAACGATCGCAGGGCAATTATATTTTTCTCTATATTCGGAAACCTTACTTAAAAGCATAGCAAGCTGAAGCTCACGAGCTTCATCCGAGTGCGGCTGAAAACGTGACTCTTCGGAAACCTGTTTTTCGGTTGTGTCCTTTTTCCACCAAAGATGTGTGGCGGCGAAAATAAAAATTTTGCCGTCATCTTTTGAACGAAATACCCCAAGATTCCATGATTTTGAGCGCACATCGTTAAAGCTTCCTTCAAATCCTTCGATCTTTTCGGGGTATGTACCAAATTCCGAGTCAATAAGCTCAAATTTATCCGCTCTGTAAATTATTGGTGTGAAGCGGCCCCAAATAAGCGTGTATTTTAAGTTTTCATCCTCGAATCCTGTTTTCAGAAGATCAGCCATCAAAGCCGATGCCTCCTGGCAACCGATGATATCGGGCTTGGTATCCTTATAAACTCTGAGCAGACCGCCTACACGTGCTTCTGCAGAACAATCCTCGCCCATGGCTTCCCATTCGGGTGAATTTGTGTCTCTGTTCCAAATATTATGTGACATAAGTCTTATGCTTCTTGACATTGAATACTCCTCCATAATAAGATTTGTACGCATTATAACACTAAATATCCTTATTGTCAATGAGTAACCAATAAAAAATCGGTCGATTTAACGTAGACAACAAATGATTTGTTAAATTATTTAACAAAGTCTTGACATACGGTAAAATGCGTGCTATAATAAGAAAAAAAGGAGGGATCTTTATGAAAAATTTTCAAGGTCTTACAAGCGAAAGACTGAATGAATTGCTTCTGAAAATGAAGGAGCTTAAGGTTGTTTTGCTTGGTGATATGTGTATTGATATCTATTGGTTTGCGGATATGACAAAAAGTCAGCTTTCGAGAGAAACTCCACATTTTCCGCTTCCTGTCACTCATGAAAAAATGTCGCCCGGTGCGGGAGGAAATGTTGCGGTGAATCTTTCGGTTCTTTGTGATAATGTCCGCCCCGTGGGCGTTATTGGTGACGATTGGCGCGGAAAATGTCTCAAAGACGTACTCAGTAAGCTGAATATTCCTTCGGATTATATTGTTGAGGCTGAAAATAGAGTAACGAATGCCTATTGTAAGCCTATGAGAAGGGGATATTCGGGTGTTGACGTTGAAGATCCGAGAATCGACTTTGAAGCTGGGGAAGCAATAAGCACGGAGCTTGAAGAAAAGCTCATAGAAAAGCTTGAAGAAGCCTGCCGTGATGCGGATGTGCTTTGTGTCAGCGACCAGTTTGAATTTGGCTGTGTCAGCGACATGGTAAGAGAAAAGGTTTCCGAAATTGCAGGTCGCGGTCTTTTGACCTTTGTTGACAGCCGTTCAAGGATTTCGCTTTATAGAAATTGTGTTCTTAAGCCAAATGAGATAGAATGTGCAAGAGCTGTGGGAATGGATGACGCAAGTCTTTCTTCCGCTGAAGCTGATGATGCAAAGCTTGAAGGCGCTATCAGAGCACTTTCGGAAAAAGCAAATGCTTCTGTCTGCATGACTCTTGGCGATAGAGGCTGTATGGTTCTTTACGGTGGCTCTCTTGCGAGAATAAACGCTGTTAAACTAAGCGATCCCATTGATGTTTGCGGTGCGGGCGATTGCTTTATTTCCGCCTTTTCTTTGGCACTTGCGGCGGGAGCTGACGCAAAGGAAGCAGGCATTATCGGTACTCTTGCATCTGCCATCTGTGTTAAAAAGATAAATATGACCGGTTCTGCTTCGTGCGAGGAGCTTCTTTCTCTCTTTATGAGCGAGGGCGAATAAACATGAGCCTTGAACTTGAACAAAAGCGCGGCAACGCACTGATCGTTTTAAGACACGTAAGGGAAGCCCCACTCTCGAGAGCCGAGCTTTCCCGCAGGACAGGGCTTACAAGAGCCGCAATAACGGGAATAGTCGATTCTCTTATCGAGGAAGGTCTTTTAAGAGATGGAACTATTGAAAAAACCTCTTTGGGCAGACGCCCCACCATGCTTGAGCTTGTGCCAAGTGCTTATTATTCTGTTGGAATCGACCTTGCAAGAGACGGTGTGAGACTTTCTGTTCTGGATTTTTCCATGAAAACTGTTTTTGAAAGCTTTTGGGAAAATGAAAAGGGAAAAGCGGACATTCTCGATGAGATCAAAGCTACTGTTCTTGGTTTGAAGGAGCATTATAAATTGCTCGGTATTGGAGTTGTTTCGCCGGGGCCTGTTGACCGTATTAATGGAAAAATACTACGGCCCGGAGGTCTTGAAGTATGGCATGATTTTAGCGTGAATGAGCTTTCCGAGCTTTGCGGTCTTGATGTTTTTCTTCAGAAGGATACTGCGGCTCTTGCCATAGCAGAAAAGAGATTTATCGGTTCGGATAGGTCTTTCCTCGTCCTTCTTGCCGATCACGGTCTTGGTGGTGGCTTTATATACAATGGAGAACTTTTTGAATCCCAATATGGCTTTGGCAGCGAGATAGGTCATATAAGCATTGATATTGGAGGCGAGCGGTGTCATTGCGGAAATTTTGGATGTGCTGAGCTTTATGCATCTATTCCTTCGGCACTTAAGGCTGCAAAAAAGAAAAATCTCGATCTGAGCTGGAGCGAGCTTGTAAAATGCAGTGATGCTTCTTGCCGCAAGATACTTTCAAAGCAAGCTGAGGCGTTGGCTTCGGTTTGCGTAAATACGGTCAATATGCTCGAGCCTGAAAATATCATTCTTGAAGGTGAGCTTTGCCTCGAATATGAATTTTTTAGGGAAAAGATCGAGCGTGTGATTTCAGAAAGATGCTTTACCGATGCGGGAAAGAAGGTTACCGTCGAAGCTTCTGCACTGCCGCAGAATGCCCGTGTGTTTTCTGCAGCAAATTTAGTTTTTGAAAAATATTTTGGGAGATAAGAAACGATATGAAGATTCTTGAAGAATGTAAAAAACAAAAAATCAAGGTTGCCGTTTTTGATTTTGACGGCACTATCTCGACCCTCCGTTGCGGTTGGGAGAGCGTTATGGAGCCTTTGATGCTGGAAATACTTTATGGCGATGATCCAAGTGAAGAGCAGATCCAATATGTTCGCTCTTTTATCAGCACTTCAACAGGTATTCAGACCATTCTGCAGATGAAATGGATAGCGGAGGAGCTTACAAAAATGGGCAGGGAAGCACTTTCTCCCTGGGATTATAAAGCGGAATATAACAGACGTCTTATGGAAAATGTTTCTAAAAGACGCAAATATGCCGAAGAAGGTCACAGAGAGGATTTTCTCATCAAGGGTAGCGAAAAATTCCTCGCTGAGCTTAAGGCAAAGGGCGTTAAGCTCTATGCCGCAAGCGGCACAGATGATGCGGATGTAAAAAAAGAGGCTGAAATTCTCGGAATTGCAAAATATTTCGATGAGATCGCAGGTGCAATGCCATTCTCCGAGGACTGCTCAAAGGAAGCAACGCTCAAGCGTCTTATTGCTATGGGCGGCAGTGAAGGCCTTCTTGTTGTTGGAGACGGACCTGTTGAAATCAGGCTTGGCAGAGAGGTGGGAGCTTCGACTCTCGGCATCGTTGGAAAAGAAACCGAAAGATGCGGCTTTGATGATGTCAAGGTTGAGCGTTTGAGAAAGGCAAAGGCACATATTCTGTGCGATTGCTTTGAAAATACAGAAGAAATTTTCGATTTTTTGGAGGGATAAAAATGAGCGCAAGAGGAACTTTTATCGGAGAGGGAAGAAGCAGAATTCTTGATTTTTCCGAGATCAAAACATATGACTCAAATGATAGACACAACCTGGTTACAATAGAAAATCTTATGACACCCGGTGTAACACCTCATGATGACTATGTTCATCCGGATTTTGACAAGCTTATCGAAAAAATAGTTGAGGCAAGAAAGAACGGCAGACCTGTTATATGGTCTATGGGTGCTCATGTAATCAAAAACCGCCTTTCAAGATACCTTATCGAGCTTATAAAGGCGGGAGTAATTACACATATTTCATCAAACGGAGCGGGAAGTATTCACGATTTTGAGCTTGCATATCTTGGCGGCACAAGCGAGGATGTTCCCACAGCTATCGAGGACGGTTCTTTTGGAATGTGGGAGCAGACGGGCGCATGGATGAACGAGGCAATTCAGGCGGGTGCAAAGCTCGGACTTGGATATGGCGAGTCTCTCGGAAAATATATTGCAGAAAATCCCAAAAAATTCCCCAACAGAGAGGACTGCGTACTCTATCAGGCATATGTGAATAATGTACCCGCAACATATCATATAGCACTTGGAACAGATATCATCCATCAGCATCCCACTTGCGATATGAGCGCCATCGGTACTTGTTCGGGAATTGATTTTAAGAAGATGTGCGCATCTGTTGCAGATCTTGAGGGCGGTGTTTTCCTCAATTTCGGTTCTGCCGTTATCGGTGCAGAGGTATTTTTGAAGGCACTTTCAATTGTGCGAAATCTCGGCTACGAAACATTCCATATAACGACCGCAAATTTTGACCTTATCGACCTTGGCGATTATCGCTCAAAGATCGGTTACAGTGATCCCAATTATTACTACAGACCGAGAAAGAATATCGTCAATCGTCCCACAAGCCGCGGCGGCTTCGGCTGGCATTTTATCGGT
>CAYPKQ010000029.1:0-16704 GCA_964411355.1 uncultured Lachnospiraceae bacterium | reverse complement strand
AAGGCAGATGCTCTCCCAACTGAGCTATGCTCCCATATCCGTCATCACCTTTTCCGTGACAACGGTACATATTATACCACTTTATATTCTGTTTGTCAATACCTTTTTTGAATTTTTTTAATTTTTTTTATTTTCCCACGTTTTTTCCTTTATATTTGCACACTGCGGCGGTATTTACTATGAAAATTCCAATGCTTACAGCTATCGCCGCTGTTGCATATTGCCATGTGAAAATGTTTTCGCCCCCAAAAAAACGGAAAATACCGTGCCGGAAACAGGTATGATAAAATTGAATATGCTGATGCTCCCGATGGGATATTTGCTGAGCAGGATGCTCCAGATCGTAAAGCCCACGGACGAAACAAAAATCAAATAAAGCAAAACCGCAACACCTATCGGAGTTATTTTCATTTCTCCGTTATATCCGAAGAGTCCTACTGCAATAAGCAATGCGCCTCCGATAAGAAGATTATATGCAGTAACGGTAAAACTGCTATTTTTTCTTGATGCTCTTTTGTTAATGATCGAACCGATTACAAAAAGCAGTGCGGTCAGAAGCAAAAATCCCTCTCCGAAAAAGGAAAATCCGGTCTTTTCACCGCCTGCAAAGCAAGCCGTAACAACACCGAAAAAGCCGATAAGACATCCGACCAGCTTTTTGATGGTCAATTTATCGTCCTTATATATATAATGAGCAAGTATTGCAGCTATAAAGACCGAAGTTGAGTTTATCACGGATGCCGAAGCCCCCGTGGTATGTGAAAGTCCGATATAGCAGAAAAGATACTGCAAAAAGGTATATGTAAGCACTAAAAGAAGAATATTCAGATAATTACCCTTTTTTACTCCGGGAAAGCTCTTTTGCATTATTGCAGAGACAATAAAAACAAAAACACCCGAGATAAAAAATCTGATTCCTGCGTAAAGTATCTGCGAAAAAACATCATTTGAAATCGAGAAATATTCATATCCCAATTTTATCATTGGTGATGCACTCCCAAAAAGGATGTTGCAGAATATGGCGCTAAAAACAGTGCCAAGCGGTAGCTTTTTCATTTTGATTATATATTTATGCTTGCAGTCGGGATTATCGCAAGCTCACAATCCTCCTTGTGTTTTGAATATGCAACATAGAGCAGTCCTTCCTCTGTATCTACATATGCATATGGATAGCACCATTCCCACGGCTTTTTATCATCATAAAATTTTGGGGGAGCATCAAAGCCATGGCGTATGATAAATACCTTCTCAAAGTTACTCTTTCCAACAGCCAGGCAAAGAGTGTCACGCCCCTTTGGACTTGAGGTATTATAAGCAAGACAAATATTGCCGTTTGAAAGATTGAGCGCATACATCTTGCTGAGAGCTGCAGGCAAATTGCTGCATCTGACATCACTCCATGTTCTTCCCCCGTCATGACTTTCGGAAACAAGCGCACATTGCGCCTTCATGCCGCCTCTTATGATGGCAAGGAGCTTTTTTTCAAGCTTTAGAACAGTAGATTCGCCCCAATAATCATAATTTTCGGGATTTTCGGGATATGATACCTCCCATTTTGTTATATCCTTTCCATCGCACCTTGCAAAGGCAGCCTTGCTCTCGTAAACATTTACCGCCTTAAGTCCTGCCATGAGATATCCGCCATCATCAAGACGAATTGGCTGACACATAGGTCAAAAATCAACATCAATAACAACTCCCAGATTCTCACTTGTGCCATTCTCTAAAACTCTGTAGCATTCGGTCACAAGACCCGGATATTCGGTTATTAGCTTGAATTTTGCTTTTGGGCAAAAAGCGTATAGCTCATTATTATGCTCAAGATAGACACCGTGGCTTCTTCCAAAACCGGTAGTTTTGTCTGAAATGCGAGTATAATTTCCCCATGTATGTCCGCCGTCAAATGATTTCTTTTGAGCAAGAATAGTTGTATCGTCATTTTCACTGCGCAAAGAATTCGACCAAGAGCAATATAAAGTCTCCTTATGCTTGATCATTGCCGCACCGAGCATAAACTGACATTCATCTTTAATCGCTTCATGCACCGTAACATATCTGATTTCCTCTATCGGATTCATTTTTTCAATAGCCGGATAATCGTTTTTGTTATTCCACAATTCGTACATATTTCCCCTCTTGACTTTCGTTTTAATTATATCACACAAATAAACTCTGTCAAGTTGATTTTTATGATACTTTGATAGATAATTATGCTTTTTTGTGCTGTTATTCAAAAACATAAGCCAAGAAATATGCGCTTTCTTTTATAATATTTTCTTCCATAAAAGTAACACAAAAAAACAGGACAGAACCAAAAGCTTTTTTTAGCAATTGGCACATGCCCTATTTTTGTGACATTATTCTCCGCAATATTATTTTCCAAAAGCCTTGTCTATTTCAGCCTTTGTAAACACATAATGGGTATTGCAAAATCTGCAGAAAATTTCAAGCTCCTCCGGCTTGCCTTCCTCAACTTGCTCGCAGAGCATATCATAAATCTCCTTCTCCTTCAGCGAAAGAAGTGCCCTCTTCATCCTTTCTCTCGAACAGGTGCACTTATATTCCACCTCGATCTCGTCAAAAAGGTCATAGGGAATATCGGCAAGAGCGATATCAGCGATCTCCTTATTTGAAAGCCCCTTATCAAAAAGCCTTGAAATATTGGTAAGAGACGCCGCATTTCTTTCTATAAGGTCAACCGTTCCCTCATCGGCAAAGGGCAAAAGCTGAACTATAACTCCTCCCGCACTTTTGCAGCTATGGTCGGTATCCACAAGCACACCAAGGGCGCACACCGTCGGAATCTGCTCACTTACCGCATAATATGAAGCGATATCCTCTGCGATCTCACCGCTCACGAGCTCGGTGGAGCCAACATAAGGCTCTTCGCCGCCTATATCACGGACTATGGTAAGCATTCCTCTTCCCACAGCACCGCCAACATCAAGCTTTCCGTTTTGTTTTTTTGGCACATCCACATCGGGATTCTGAATATATCCTCTTACATTTCCGTAATAGTCGCCAACTGCGATAAGCTTGCCTGCAGAACCGTCTCCGTTTACTGTAACGGAAATGGTATCGTCCTTGTTTCCCATCATGCAGCCCATAAGTGAGGTTGCCGTGAGAAGCCTTCCGAGAGCCGCAGTTGCCGTTGGAGTGGGCTTGAATTTTTCTATCATCGTATTGACGATGCTTCTTGAATTTATAACGTGTATTCTTGCGCTTCCGTCCTGTGTCATTGCACGAAGAATAGTAGATTTTTCTGACATTTCAAAATACCTTCTTAATTATTTTTTAGCTCTTGCGGCAATATACCACCGCTCATTTTCTTCGTTAATCTCTGTAAAATTATAATCCGATGATGCACCGAGAAATTCAAATCCGCAGCAATTAAGCGCATTTTTTATCTCTTCAAGGGTGTACATTCTCTCCCTTTGATGCTCCTCCTCGCGAATATATCTTCCGTCCTCGTCCTCTGAAAAGAGCGTCAGATAAAAATCGCAGATGCCGCTTTTTTCATCAAAAAAATTTTGCCAGCCGCAAAAAACATTCCTGCCCTCTATCTCATCCTCAAGAACATAAGCATTATCGCCGTATACATTGCGAAATTTATAGGGAGTATTTATATCAAAAAGGAAAACGCCGTCCGGGTCAAGATAATTGTGAACCGCACTGAAGCATTTTTCAAGATCACCTTTTTCCGTAAGATAATTTATACTGTCAAGACAGCAAAGAACAGCTCTCACAGTGCCGTAAAGCTCAAAATTCCTCATATCCTGAAGAAGATAAAGAATAGGAAGCCTATATTCATTTTCCTCACCGAAATTGACATATGCCCGCTCCGTGGCAACAGAGAGCATCTGCTCCGAGCCGTCAACGCCGATCATGTCATAGCCCCTTTTTGCAAGCTCTGTTGTCATACTGCCTGTTCCGCAGGCAAGATCAAGCACAAGAGACGGTTTTTCGGGAAGATATTTTCGGAATGCCGCCTCAACGAAATCTGCCCATGCGGAATAGTCGATATCTTTATTGAGCTTATCATAGACCTCGGCAATTATTTCATATCCCTCGGTCATTTTCCGTCCTCCTCAAGTCTGTCAAGAACAATGGCATATCCGTCATTTCCATATCTAAGCGAACGGTTCACACGGCTTATTGTAGCGGTGCTGAGGCCCGTCAGCTCTGCGATCTCGGAATAAACTCTGTTTTCACGAAGCATCCTTGCCGCCACCATTCGTCTTGACATTTCACGAAGCTCGGGAATAGTGCAAAGATCCTCAAAAAAATCATAACATTCATCAAGAGTCTTAAGCTTCATTATGCCACAAAAGAGCATATCGAGATTTTCGTCCTTGAATTTGCTCTTGCTCTTCATTTTGCAATCTCTCCTTTTTCAATACCAAGCTCGTCATAGAGCTTATAAATATCGCCCGCACCCATAACGATAAGAACGTCGCCTTCTCTCAGCTCATTTTTGAGATGGGCGGCAATCTCACGGTTTCCGCCAACATATTCTGCCTTTTTGCCAAGAGCTTTTGCAAGAACTGCACCGCTCATTCCTCTGGTATCGGTCTCTCTTGCGGCATAAATATCCGCAAAAACAACTCTGTCTGCGCTATCGAACGAATGGACGAACTCATCAAAAAGCTCGCTTGTTCTCGAATAGGTATGTGACTGGAAAACGCACCAGAGCCTATCATACCCCATACGGCTGACACCGTCAAGGGTTGTTTTAACCTCCGTGGGATGATGTCCGTAATCGTCGTAAACATCCGCACCGCAAAGCTTACCCTTATATTCCATTCGGCGCAAAGCACCCTTATAATTTGCAAGTCCGAGACTTGACTTTGCTCCATCAATTCCGCAACTATATGCGGCTGCAGTAGCAGCGAGGGCGTTATAAACATTATGCTCGCCCATAACTGAGAGCGAAATATGAGTATAAAATTCACCCTTGTGATAAATGTCAAAATCGGGTCTGCCCTTTATGTATTTTATATTTTTTGCGGTAAAATCTGCATCCGAGCTTACTCCGAAGGATATTTTATGTCCCACGTAATCGTTCATGATAAGGAGAATATCCCCATCATCCGCATTGAAAACCGCATATCCGTCCTTTCCCGTAATTGCGGCAAAGCGCGAAAACGACTCTCTTATCTGCTCCATGCTGTGGAAATAATCAACATGATCCATTTCGATATTGAGAATGACCGCAACGGTAGGGTTGAAATCAAGGAAAGAATCCATATATTCGCAAGCCTCAAAGATGAAAAATTCATCCCCGCCTATTCTGAAAGCTCCGCCCATTGAAGCAAGCTCCGCACCGGAAAGGACGGTAGGATCAGCTTTGGCATCCATAAAAAGCTGTGCACACATGGAAGTGCAGCTGCTCTTGCCGTGCATTCCGCAAACGCCAATTCTATTCTTATAGCCAGTCATAACATATCCCAGATAATCGGCTCTCGAAATGCAGAGAAGTCCGTCTTTCTCAGCTCTCACGTATTCGGGGTTTTCGGGCGAAATGGCAACGGTATATACCACAGCATCATAGCCGTCGAGATTTTTTTCATCATGCTCATAATGCATCTCAATACCGCATTCCTCAAGGTGCTCGGTCAGCGCCGTTCTCGTTCTGTCCGAGCCTCCGACCTTAAAGCCCCTCTGTTTTGTTATGATAGCAAGTGAGGACATATTTATCCCGCCTGCGCCTATAAAGAAAACGCTTTTACAGCATTTTAAAGCCTCATTTATTCTTTCATAGCCCAGATGTGTATTGCATACAGACATAGTGTTTGCCTCTCATTTTTCATTTTTTGCGGTCAATGTGTCGGTTTCTTCACAAACCCATAACATAAAATTCTCTTTATTCACAAAAAAGTTAAATTCTATTTGAATAAGTGTCAAAAAATAACTATATAATAGTGTTGTAAATGTTAAAAAATAACAATGCGACAAATTTGGTTATCCATAGGAGGTAGAAAAATGGAAATCACCGATGTAAAAGTAAGAAAACTGTTTGATGAGGGTCCGATGAAGGCAATCGTATCCGTCACCTTTGACCACGAGCTTGCACTCCATGACATTAAGGTCATCAACGCAAGAGAAAAGCTCTTTATCGTAATGCCCAGCCGCAAGAATCCCGACGGAACATACCGCGACATCGTTCACCCGATCAATGCCGCATTCAGAGCAAAGCTCGAGGCTTCTGTTCTCGAAGCCTATGAAAAGGCACTTGCAGAAGCTGAGCTCTACGAGGGTGAAAACGAAACAGCAGAGGAGACCACAGAGGCTCTCTGATAAGTTTCTTCATATTTTTTCTTCTTTTGGGACTGCCTCAAATGATTTCATTTGAGGCAGTCCTTTTTTGTTTTCTATCGATCTGCAAATTTGTATTTGTCGAACTGTATGCGTGTGAATTCTATTATAATGGGGTGTACATGAGCCTTCCCTTGCAGGGAAGGCTTACGAAGTCTTCACGCACCGATAAATTTCTGTTTGAATTTTAAATCATGCACACTTTATTTGCTCATTTTATCGAGTATCTCGCTAATAACTACACCGATATTTTCCGCCATGCGGTAAAAGCCAAGATCGTTGGGATGGCAGCCGTCGATGGTGCAATTATCTCTGTTATCCGAACCGAAAAGACATCTTCCGTCAATGAAATATACATTCTTATCGCCCTTGGCTCTTGCGTAACTAAAGGTATCCATTATAACACTGCGGCGTCTGTCAGCATCTGCCGCATTTCTCGTCCATGCATCCGGCTTTGATATCATTATATAAGGCGTTGTGGGCTGCTTTTCTCTGAATATATCATAAAGACGCCGGTGTGTGTCTCTCAGATATTCAACACTCTGAGCATTGTGGTCATAATCACAAACGAAAATGCTCATATCAAGCTCACGCAGGTATTCTGCCATTGGAACTTCAGCCTTGCAGTTGCCCGAAAAGCCCATATTTATATAATCAACATTATTCCAAGCGGAAATTATTGCCTGATAGCTGTTACCCGGTCTTGAAGCGCAACCGCCTTGGGTTATGGAAGAACCATAATAAACGATGGGTTTTATAGGTCTGTATTTTGCTCCCTCACCGATATGGCTTCCCTCTTTTATTCCGATATAGACCTCGCTTGCGCCGCCGTAAAGGGGGAAATTGAGGGTATAATTTGTCATTCCCTCGCTTATTTCAACATCGCGAAGCTGCTCAAAGCCTCCCACAGCCTCAACGGGTGGAATAAAAGCACAAACAAAAGTCGTCTTTTCAGCAGTATTTCTATAAAGGTCAAAGCCGCTTTGCATTGCGTGTGTCATATGAGGGGAATGATTGAAGCCCTGCTTTGTCTTTATTGCCACGAAAGGAGAATCGGTAGAAAAACGAACTCTTCCGCCGGCTGTATTATAATTAAGTCCTCTGACACCGGGACTTACGACCTCGGCTATATCACGGGGCATTCTTATAAATGCACCCTCATTTTTCGGCTCATAAAGTCCGTAAAACTCAAAAGGAGCGTTTCTTATGTTAAACCAAACTATATCATCTCGCTCGAGAGAGCTATCAAGAGAAAAATTGGGGTCGATCTTTGCAAGTATCATTTTTAATTCCTCCAAAATTTATCTGTCTATCTCACCGTGACTAAGCAGCGGTACTCCGTCTCTAACAGTAAGAACGCCAAAGCTGCCTGCCTCATATTTTGCCTCACCAACGCTTCCCGGATTAAACACGGTTATATTTTTGGCAAGAGGCGTTCCGCAAACGAGCGTTCCTTCTGTAAAGGTTTTATTATATTTACCGTGAGTATGCCCGAAAAGCAGTATATCTGCGCCCTTTTCCGAAGCATAACCAACCATTCTTTCAAAATCTGCACTGTATTTAACATTATAAGGCTTATGTCCATGAAGCATAAGCACCTTGACACCGTCAAAATCAAGCAATCGCTCACTTGGGATATTTTTTTCTGCCATCCCGCCCCAATCTTCTCCGTTTCCACGAACGAAAAAGCATTTATCCTCGGAAAATCCCGAATATTTAACATCCTTATAACCGTCACCGAGATGCAGAAGAGCATCGGCATCCCCACAAAGCTCAACAGCTCTTGAAAGAAGGTCACTTCTCCCGTGAGAATCAGAGAGCACCAATATTTTCATTTTCCTTCTTCTCCTCTTTTTTTACGGAAATGCCCTTTGGAAGTGAAAGTCTGAATATTCCGGGACAGACCTCAATATCAATATGAGAAAGCTTCGTTATCTCACCATCAATGCAAACGCTCACCTCACCATCAAAGTCTATGCTTGCGCTCTTGCATTTGTGATATTCGGCATATTTCATTATTCGCTTGCTTTCAAGATATGTACCGTTCTTATATTGACTTATCATCGTTGCAAACTGAAGACGTGAAATGCGCCTCACAAAGCAGAGATCAATAATTCCATCATCAGTCCTGGCAAGGGGAGCACAGTAAAATCCTCCGCCATAAAAGCCGCCGTTTGCAAATGCGCAAAGGAGAAGCTCATCCTCCTTCACCTTTTTACCGTCAACAACAAAGCTTTTAAGCTTTACCCCGGGCATTCTTGCAAATTCTATGGCAACTCCCGCAATATATGCAAGCTTCGAGGGAATCATAGGTCTGCGCTTTATTCTCTGAACTCTTTCTACCACAGCGCAGTCAAATCCCATATTGGCAAGATTAACCGAATAGCGGTCATTTATACGAACACCGTCAAGAAGAGCAGCACTTCCCTCTATCTGCGCGGAAATATCCATAAAAAGCTCTGCACTGCCGAAATTTTTTATAAAATCATTTCCGGTTCCAATGGGAATGATGGCAACCTCGGCGTTCTCGGCATAAGCAGTGCCGCAAAAGACCTCATTCACCGTTCCGTCGCCACCGCAAGCATAGAAACGCAGCTTTTCATCCTTTTCTGCTTCGCATCTTTCCTTTACATACCGCTCCGCATCACCCACCGATGCAGATCTGTATATCTCATATACGCATTCGCCTTCGTACTTTTCAAAAGCAAGTTTTATATCGCTATCAAGCCTCTCAAGAGAATCTCCCCTGCCCGCCGCGGGATTTATAATAAATATGTGCTTCATTCGCATCTCCCGATTTCGCCAATGATTTTTCCGAAAATCATATTACTATCTTTCCTATTATAACACAACAAGTTAAAAAAAGCAATATTTTTTGTAATGAGAATTCAAAAATCAGCATAGATTTTAGTAAAAAAGAATACAGGAGGAGATATTTAATGGAAAACAAAAACGCAAACGGTATGGGAGAGCCAATGGAATTCACTTTCACCCCCGAGGGTGAGCGGGTAAAATGTCTGTTTTTTGAAAAAAACGCCATGACAGAGCTTTCCTCGGACTATACCCTGCCCGATTATCTGCCCGAGATAAGAAAGATACTCGGCATAAGACACAAAATTTCCCCTATTTCAAGATACATAGGAAACACCGTTGAGTTTTCGGGAAGAATGGATTACGAGCTTATCTACTGTGCCGAAAACGGAGAGCTTATGTCAGTTCCTTTGGGAGAAGATTTCAGTATTGAAATAACACCCGAAATTCCCGAGTGGATCGACTGGGCATCGGGAGGAGAAGCATTTGCCGCTTTTTGTGCTGAATCGGTAAATGCCAGAGCTACAGCTCCACGAAAGGTCAATGTTAAAAGCAGACTTTCGGCAAACACCGCCTTTTACGGTTATGACGAGCCACACAGAGAAAGCATAGGCATAAAAAATGCGGAAAGACTGCAAAGCGAGGTTGAATATACAAGCTTTCATCGCAATATGAGTGATGTTATCGAGCTTGGGGACGAGATCCCGCTCGCAGGAGGAACGGATCAATACAGATACATAGGCTCAAACGGAAGAGTAATTATTGGTGATACAAGCGAGAGCGGAAATATGCTGAACTGTCGGGGTGATGTAATATACGACACAATGGCAGAAAACAAGGAAAACGGTGAAATTCTGCATTTTCGCGGAAAGATCCACTTTACTCACGGCTTGGAGCTTCCCGCAGGAATCGACAAAAACGCTATTCATTCGGTTATTGGTCACTGCAACGAGATAAAGATCTCGGACGGCGGCGACAAATATCTGCTTGATGCCGAGATTTTGCTTGAGACCGACTCGGTAAAAAACGGCAAAGCATTGCTTACGCAAGACATATTTGTACCCGGTCACGATTGTGATGTGTCTTACAGAGATTTCAATTACGAAACTCTATTTGGAAACGGCTGTGAAAAGCTCACATTAAACGAAAGCATTGCACTAAAGGATGCGGATGAGAGCGAAAATGAGATTATTGATTGCATCGCTTCTATTAAGCTCGAGCCTATAAGACAAAACGGAGGAAATGCGGCGATTTGCGGAAATATTAAAGCGAAAATCATTTACAGAACCAAGGGAGAATATTCTACCCATGAGGTAAGTATGCCCTTTTCGGCGGATATCGGAGGCATACCGCAGGAAGATAAAAGAACCGTAACGGTATATCCCGTAATCTGCGATATGCGCTGCCGGGCAAATGGCAAAGACGCTGTCCTTGAAGCCGAAATTGCCCTTCCATATGTAGTCATGCAGAGAGAAAGCCTAAGAATTGCAGACAGCGTAAAGGTTGGAGATAAGAAGAAAGAGGCACAGTCCGGAATAACTGTCTATTATCCGGAGAAAAACGAAAGTCTCTGGAGCGTGGCTAAAAAATTCGGCATTTCCATCGCATCGCTCTCTGCTCTTAACGGCATAAACGGTCAAAATTCAAAAGCCCCCTTTGAGGGCAGACATTTTCTTATGATAAGCTGATTTTTTGAAGCAAGTCTTTTATTAAAAGCTGAACGTCTTAACAATCTCCTATTTGTTAGTGGTAAAGGTTATATTTTTTAGAAAAATCCATATTTTGACGGGCGTACGCCCGTCTTTTTTTTGAAAACGGACGAAAAATATTTTTCATCCTCAAAGCCGCACATATTGGCAATTTCTTTTATGGAATATGCCTTGCTCTCAATCAAGGATTTTGCATTTTCCACTCTGAGACTGTTTAGCATTTCCACCACGGTGCAGCCATATTGTCCTTTGAAAAGCCTTCTGAAATATGCTTCGCTGACAAAAGAACAGCTTATCATTTTTTTAATATCAAAATTCTTATCAAGACAGTTTGAATAAAAATAATCCATTGAATTCTTTATTTTTTTGTATTCAAGGTCTATTTCCGCTGAATAGAGCTTATAAAATATTTCATAGATAAGCGACTTGCATTTAGGGATATATCCCGGCTTTTTTTGAATCCAATATATATACAGCTTATTAAAATCCGTTTTGATTTCAGATGACGGATGATATATAAGCTCGGGTTTTTCGGGTGGCATTTTCAAAAATTTTAAGTGAATTGCTATCATCTCTTCATCAAAGAACCTTTGATTATATTTTATATTTTCCGGGCAAAGGAAATAATTATTAACATCGGGCACAAAAAGCTCGTCTTCCGTTTCAATTTCAGACCTGCCGCTAAATCTGCAAGCAAGAACCGCTATGCTCCTTCCATTGCTTCTTGCCATAGGAAAGCTGCTTTTTCTTTTGCATTTCAAAATATCTACTATTTCAAATTCAGATCCGCTTATATCAAATTTCATTTTTCCACATCCTTTCGGGCTAATTTCATTATATCATCCTTTCATTTTCATGTCAATAAAAGTATCATATTTTCTACCTTTAGTGTTGTATTTTATGTTGACTGATTAAAAAGGCAAGGTATAATTATAATAAAAACACCTTGGAGGAAGATGGATGAGTTTTGCAGAAATAAAAGAATTTAATGAAAAGCTGACGGTGTTTGTTGACGAGAAACCGATAACCCCAATGTTTATGTTGATGCGGAATTATGAAAATGAAGGGTATATCAAAGGCTTATACAACTCCGGCATCAGGCTTTTCTACGTCTATGCTGAAACAAACTGGCTGAGAAAGGACGGATTTGAAAAATTCATTAACAGTGTAAGCAAAATAATAAAAAATGCTCCGAATGCTTATATTATGGTAAGGCTTGTACTACATCCGCCCAAAAAATGGGTAGTTGACAATCCCGATGAGGTGGTAAGATATGATGACGGAAGCATTCGTCCCTGCAGGCTTGCTTGGGGAACGGGCTTTGAAGATTATTCCGGGCATTATTCGCTCCTGTCAAAGAAATGGAGACACGATGCCTTAAATGCCCTTGACGATTTTTGCGAAAAAGTCGATAAAAGCTTTTATTCGGATAGAATAATCGGATATTTTCTCTGCGCAGGAGGAACTTGCGAATGGTACTATAATACACCTATTATAGATTCCGAAAACAATCTGACAGCGGATATTTCTCCTGCTTTTATGGAATTTTATAAGGAATATTTGCGAAATAAGTATAAAACCGATAAAGCTCTGAGGCAAGCTTGGAACGATCGCGACGCAAGCCTTGATAGTCCCCAAATTCCAACCTGTGCAAAAAGAACCGTAGTGGAAAAAGCACGCAAGCTTATGCTTTCAGCCAAGAACAGCCGTTCATACTATGATTATTTTGATTTTGACTGCAAAACAAAAAAAGATGATTATTCGATAGGGATGTTTTCTGATGTAAGCAAAAATATGTGTCTTACCGACTTTTATGACGCTTGGCACGAGGGTGTGGCTGATAGCTTGATTCATTTCGGACAGCACATAAAGCAAAAATACAAAGGCAAGCTGACAGGTGCTTTTTTCGCTTACTGCGGTTGTACTGATTTTTACAGTGCTCCCACAAGCAGCAGCGCAATGAAGGTCATTCGCTCGGGTGCTATCGACATGCTTTCATCCCCCGGGACATATGTCAACCGTCAAAGAGGCGGTTGCCTTACTCAGCGTACAATGAGCGATTCGATGAAGCTTAATAAAGTCCTTTTTGTTTCCGAGGAGGATTGCAGAACTCATCTTGCCCCGAAGCTTTGGCGCATTTGGAACAGAGTCTATACGGAAAAGGATTCTTTGGCTGTTCTCAAACGGGATTTTGCACGAAACATATGCGAGGGAAGCTCATCATGGTGGTTTGATATGAGTCGGGAAGGTCTTGGCTTTTATGAAGACGAAGCCTTTTATAAGCTTTTTACGGCACAGCAAAGAATTGCTGAATTATCATATAAATACGGAAGAGGAAAGAAGAACGATATCGCCGTTATCTGCAGTCCTAAAAGCTTTCACTGCGTATCCGAATATATTACCTCTCTTATGGTCGATTATTACCGCAATGCCGAGCTGAATTATGTTGGATGCAGTATGGATTATTATTTTTTGGATGACATGGAAGAGGAAAAAATGCCCGGCTACAAGCTCTATCTTATGTTGAATCTTTTTAATTTGTCGGATGAAGATCGTGAGATCATCAGAATGAAAGCTGCTCAAAACAATGCGATGATAATTTGGCTTCATGCACCGGGCTTTATTGATACGGAAGGAAAAGAAAAAATCTCCATAAAAAATATTGAAAAGACAGTCGGTATGCAAATCCATCGCTGTGATGAGCTTTGTGTTCCGAGCTTCAGACTTGATGCACCGCTGCATGAAGCGGTAAAGGGCGGGAATATTGACAGAGATTACGGTCACATAGACGGAAAATATATAAGCAATTACAGCTTTTATGACGAGGTTGGACCACACATTGAGGATTCATATTTTTATATCAACGATCCAAGTGTTTCTTGCCTTGGGAAATACGTTTTGGGCGGAAAAACCGCATTGGGATTTAAGAAAAACGATGACGGAATCACCGATGTCTACTGTGCTTCAAGAATTCTTTCCCACGATCTTCTTACCTCTCTTGCCGAATATGCAGATTGCCATATTTTCAATTCTGAAGGAGATGTCATTTTTTCGGGGAATGGCTTTTTAACGCTTCACACCACCTTTAGCGGAAAGCATACGATTCATTTTAAAGAAAAGTGCAGCCCCTTTGAGGTATATGAAAAAAAATATTATGGGCATAGCATTGATAAGCTTGATATCGAGCTTGGCATGGGAGAAACACTTATGTTTTCAATTAACGATGAGATTTCCAAAGAAATATCAAAATGACAAAGGAGAAAAATATGAAGGTATTGGTCATAGGAATACATATTGACGACTGTGAAGCCATGGGAGGCACAGCATATTTGCTTTCACAAAAAGGTGCTGAGGTAATTTTTCTGAATTTAAAGCCTTATATGCATTATAAAGGAAAAAATGAAACGGCAGAAAAACAAAGTATTCTCGGTGCTTCCGTTCTCGGTGCAAAAAAGATAACCTTTGATTATAGCGGAAGTAAATTTTATAGAACAAACGAAGAAACTGTCAGAAAAACAGAAGATCTTATACTTTCAACAAAGCCGGATATAATTTTTATTATGCATCCGAAGGACAACCATATAGAACATATCGAATGTGCAAAAACCGCACATGAGGCCATATTTGCGGCGGCTGTTTCCGGAGTGCGACCAAACGAAATATATTCTTATGAATGCGGTGCAATGCAGACAATGCCTTATTTTGAACCGGATTTTTATATCAACATTTCGGGAGCACAGGATGCCATGAAAAAATCCGCATTGACCTTTAATATTGATCATGCAAACGGTGAGTATCTTTGGGCGTCACGAAAAACCAAGTTAAAATACCGCGGCGAAGCGGTTGGACTTGATGCCGCAGAAGCCTTCCATATAATAAAGTACCCTACAAAAAACAATGATTTTTTGATTCGTGAACTTTTAAAGGAAGATTTCAGATGGCACGAGCATGGAATGTACCTTTCAAAAGGTAAACCTTTCCTATAAAAATCACAAATAATATAACAAAAAGCCGAGGCAACTCGGCTTTTTGTTATACAAAATTCAAAAAATCATTCGGAAAGTATCTTTTTAATAAGCTCGGGCATTTCGTGAAGTGCAACCACCCAGCCGTTTTTATAAAGTGCTTTGCCGCATCCAACATACTTTACAGAGCCGTAAATTCCGCTGTAAACCTCGCAAAATGCAACTTTTTTGCCCTCGCTCTTCATTCTGTCAAGTATCTTGCAATAGTCTTCGCAGGTGAAATAATCCTCATTTCCCGCATCCTTCTGATCTCTTATCTCGCTGTTTATACCCCATTCCATAATTCCGAAGGGTTTGCCAAGCTCAACAAGTCTGTCATGGCATTTTCCCTCGTAATTCGCATTATCGAACTCATATCGTCCATTGGTGTACCAGTCAAAGCCCACAACGTCAACATATTCGTCGCCGGGATAATAGGATGCCACGGATGTTACAGCACCAAGAGCGTTTGAAACATTAGGTCCGTAGCTCCAGACAAGCTGATCAAGCCCCCAAGCCTTAGTGTAATAATCATGGACGTATTTCCACATCTTAACCATATTCTCCATGGTGATGTTGCCATATTCCTCGCCCTGTCCCTGGCAGAACCAGAACCAGTTTCCGTTCGCCTCGTGGAGAGGACGCCACATAACTGTAACGCCGTTTTTCCAGAGTGCTTTCATGAATTCTCCGCCGCGATCAAGCTCCTCGACCCATTTTTTGTTGGTCTCGCTTCCCTTGGTAAGCACCTCGAGCCATGCATCGTTATTCCCAAGGTGTCCTCTGAAGCCCTTTGAAGGATCAACGGGACTGAGCCAATGGTGCATTGTGGTAATGATACCGCCCTGTGCCGCAAACTCAACAAGCTGACAGATCGAACGGCTCCAATCATATCCGGGTCTTATGCGAAGCTGAAGCATATCATAGTCAATAATCGAAGGACCAACTCCAACGGCCTCGGTATATTCATTTATTGTGAATTCCGGATCTGCACGTCCCGCCATATGCTGACCAAAAAGAACTCTATCGTCCTTATCGTACATATACTGCACGATCTTCAGAAGATCCTTGCGGTTCTTATACGGTATTTCGGGCTGCTCGATTTTTCCCGAAGTGCTGTCCGCCTCGGTTATCTCTTCCTTGCCTGTCAGAGCATAAAAGGCTTCAAGTGCTGTGAAAAGTGAACGGTAGCTTCCGCTTATCTTTACATTTTTGCCTATCTCAACAGAATAAGGGGCATAATCAAGGCTTTCCGCATCAAGAATGATGAGATTTTCCGTCTCGTCGCCCTCAAGGGGCTTGAGACCCGTTTTTTCGCAAAAAGCTTTTGAGACTTCTTCAAGGCAAAGTGCCTTTACTGCGAATTTGTCAAAATCAACTCCACAAATTTTCTTAATCATAAATATGTCCTCCGTTATTTGCCAAGCACCTCTTTTATAAGTGCGGGCATTTCTTCCAGTGAAATTATCTTATCGTAATTTGCAAGTGCTTCGCCCTTACCAACATATGAGGGTGCGCCGAATCTTCCGCTATATACCTCCGCAAATGCAATCGATCTGCCCTCAGAGCGCATTCTTTCAAGTGTCTCAACATAATTCTCGCAGCTCCACACACTTGACTGTTGTGCAGGATCTTCTGTACGAAGTGCATCGCCTATACCCCATTCGGTGAGACCTGTGGGCTTGCGATAATCAAGCAGATTGTCCCAGCTCTTACCTGGGCCATCTATCTCATAGGCACCGCCCGTGTACCAGTCAAGACCAACCACATCGCAATATTCATCCCCCGGATAATAATATGTAACAGGGTTAGCAGAGCTGTTTGAAACATTTGGCGCATATGACCAGAGAAGATTATTAAGTCCG
>CAYPKQ010000028.1:3198-16869 GCA_964411355.1 uncultured Lachnospiraceae bacterium | reverse complement strand
GAATTTTATTTTTTCGCTTTTATTTCACTTTTTTATTTTTACCATTATCAACTTGCGGTATTACAGCTTTTTCGACAGACTGAAGTGCACAAGTTCGTAAAAACGGACTTGTGCACTTTTTTACTTTTCTTTTACTTTCATGATTATTTTGAAAAGAAAGTGATTAGATGCTTGAAATCAGCGGCACTGTGACGGTTGGCAATGGCTGCTGAAGGGTTCAGATGCAGTATGGTGTCTCTGAACGCAAAGAGCCCAAGAATACCGGCTAAATAATATTTATATCCTGTTATCTTTAGAATTGCCTCTTCAAGGTATATCAATGCGATGACTATACTAACACCTATGATGGTTAGAGCTTTGTCACTTTTATTATATTTTTTTCGTTTTCTATCAAACAGTAAGATAAAATCAAACTAAACAAATTTTTATTGGAAAATTTGTTCAGGGTTCTACGATGTAAAACTTTTGTCTTGAGGAATTTGCTACGGAATTTGTAACGATCTCCGCATTGTTATTATTGTTTCCGTTTTCAATTTCAAGAGCATATCTTGTTGCATTATTTATAAGTTTGATTCCACCATCGGCGTAAACCTCGAATATCCACTGTTGAGCACCGATATCATAATTTTGCCATAGATGCAATGCTCTACGATTATTAACATCGCAGTCGAGGGAATATTTAGTATTTAAAATCGGTGAAATGCGATATACTACTGCACCGGAATCACTATAATAAAACAAAGGAGTTATCTGCCAGAGTTGTATTTGTTCGATTTCTGTTCCGGAAAGATCTTCATATGAAACAACATTAACATCGTTTTGTGGAATTGAACAATATGAAAGAAATTTTCCATTTGCACATTGAATCCTGTATGTTCCCGAAATAATGCAATTTCCTCCTGTGATTTTTAGATAATTACTGCAAACCCATCCCTGTCCGTTAAGGAGATTTCTCCAAGTGTAACCTGAGCTGTCGGTGATGGGGTAATTTGACACATTGACTGTTGTGTTTTTTGCGAGAGTTCCAACCTTAGCGGAATTGATATCGGGAGATTTCCTTATTGTCAGACCGCTGTTTGCTGTAACCGTCGCTGTTTCATAGAGATTGATACGTTTAAAATTTGAGTCTGAAATCTCATAGTTGTCTGAACGAAGCAACGAGAGCTTACTACTATTTCTGCCAGAAAAATATCCAAATGAGAATGTATCAAGTCTTACTGTGTCTTTATTATCCCAGTTTGAATGATATACTGTTACACTTCCATCATTTATACTTTTGATTATCATAGTGTGCTGTTTTGGCGAGTTAAACTGGAGTACATCACCAATTTTTGCATTGCTTAAAAGGTTCTGAACATTTGAATATGAGAAATTTGTGCAAAAATCAACGGTGTTCATTCCGGATGTGCTGTATCCCGAATAATAGAATGAGCGGTATCTTCCGGAGTTATATGCACCAAAAATGCGGTAAACAACCTCTTTTCCAAAGCCATAACAGGTATTTCCGCCATCAAAGCTTCTTCCATAGCATGTGTTTGGACGGTAAACATTGTTAATAATATTGTCAAGTCTTTGAATGACTTCTGCTTCGGTAACTTTTGAGAATGTTGTGTAGCTGGCTGCAGAAGATATCACAGAAAAGGTTGCAAAGGATGACACAAGAATGACTATTGCCATGGCGAGATTGAGTATTTTTTTTAGTGTTTTTTTCATAATGTTTTTCTCCTAAAATTATTTTTTTGTGGTCCACGCCTAAATTATAGCACGTAGAAAAGAAGAAAAACAGAGGTAAAAATTACATTTAAAGCATTATAAATTACATTTGTCTTTATTGTCGGATTTATTTATCATCAAAGCAAACAGCAATTGCCGAAAAATTATCCTTAGAATGCTTTTTTCCGTTTTTTTGGTGGAGCTTTTCCATTTTTTGCATCCACTCAGTGGCATTTTCTGATTTACGTAATGCTTTTATCATTTCCTTTTCATCCAGATGCTCCCAAAAGCCATCGGTGCAAAGAAGTAATGCTTTTATATCATCATTTTTATGAAATGAGCAGATATCATATTGAATTATTTCAGTTTTTTCACCCATAGCACGTAGTAGTTTATTTCTGTCGGGGTGATGTCTGATTTCCTTTTTCTTGATGCTTCCCGCCTGATATAACATCTGCGGAACGCTGTGATCATTGGTTCTGTAGAGCAGCTTCTTTTTTCCAAAAAGGTATATTCTGGAGTCGCCCACATGGCACAGAGTTATTCTATCCTCAGAAATAAGAGCTGTACAGAGCGTAGTTTTCATATCCTTGTTGCTTTCTTTTTGCATTTTAAGCAATCCGTTTTGAATTTTTTGAAAAACGCTTGACAGAAATCTTTCTGAATTTCCCTTGAACTCTTCAAATTCTGTCAGCACAGTTTTTACCGCATATTCCGAGGCGAGGTCTCCCGCCCCGTGACCTCCCAAACCATCTGCTACGACAAAAACGGCTATATTATTATCATTATTCTTTATGTTTTTTCCCAGCGAATCTTCATTCACATTGCGATCGCCCGGGTTTGTTAACGATTTATATGTAATCATTTTTCACCTTTAAAGAATAGAAAGCAAAATTATTATTAAAACTACAAGTGCGCCGCCAAGAGCAGCCAACAGGAGTATAAGCGGATCTAATCCCGAGTTTGCGACATCCGAATGAGGCATCGGTTTTTCTTCCTTGTTTTCCTCATACCTTTCATTTATATCGTGATTTTGCAGGGAAGGTTTTATCTCCGGTTCATTTTTTGCACTTTCATTTCCTACACATTGATCGATGGCGTGCAGAAGCATTTTCATGTTGGAATATCTGTTTTCCGCTTTTATAGCCATTCCTTTCAGAATAACATTTTCAATATCCTCAGGCACATCCGGATTTATATTCCTTATTGGGGTGAGTGTATCAAAAACAGTTCTGTCGATGGCGGAGGGTGGCACATTTCCTGTAAGAGCATAGTATATAGATGCGCATATGCCGTAAACATCCTCGGCAGGTGTATGTATTCCTTTTTTCGAATACTGCTCATAGGGGGCAAAGCCGTTTTTCAAAAGTACCGACAATTCGCTCGAGGTGTCATAAGCACATTCTCTGGAGGCTCCAAAATCTATAAGCTTTGAATTGAATTTTTCATCGAGCATAATATTACTTGGAGATATATCACGATGAAGTATGCCATAATCATGAACAGATTCCAATGCCTTCATTATTGGATAAAATATTGTTAATACCATATCGATATCAAGTGCTCCTTGATTAAGAATGATTTTATCAAGTGAAGTGTCGATATACTCCATCACTATATATGCTGTATTATTCTCATAGAAAAAATCGTATATCTTTACAATAGATGGTATGTTTTGAACTTTTGACAGAATAACAGCTTCATTATAAAATCTTACAACGTCCTTTTCATAAGCACTTTTCATGCCGGATTGTACTGATATAGCATTTGAGGTTTTTTCATTCCTATATGCAATGGAAGAGGGAAAAAACTCTTTAATTGCTATTCTTTTTTTACTGAAATTATCGTATCCTACATAAGTAATGCCAAATCCGCCCTTTCCAAGGACAGCACCAAGTACATATTGATCCTTGAGCATTGTCATTGGTTGCAATGCAGTCGGAATGGCTGTATAAGATCTTACATCAAATCCACAAAAGGGACAACGCAAGCCATTATAATCATTCATACATTTATAGCAAATCATTTTTATCACCTGTCATTTAAACTATATTTAAACAAAATGAATGTTGTATTATCCTGTCTGGGGAGATTTTTTTCTTCAACTGCGTGTATTAAAGCGTCGGAAGCATCCTCATTGGACGAATAAGATGTGACAATAGAAAGTATTTCTTCGTCCGAAAGTGCACGGTAAAGACCATCGGAGCATAACAATATCACATCTCCGTCATTAAGAAAAACAGGAGTAATTCCAATATGGATTTTCTTAATATTGCCTATTCCCACATAGCTGGTAAGAGCGTCTTTTTTAGGATGTGAGACTGCATATGAGTAGTCTATTTCACCTTCTTCAACCTTTTTCAAAAGATCGGAAAAATAATTATGTTCTTCATTTAGAAGAATAATTGAATTATCTCTTATCAGATATATGTGGCTGTCTCCAACGGATGCAAAAAAAGCTTTATCCTCTCTTATCAAAACGCAAAGCAGCGTTGTGCCGCAACCGAGAGGATTTTTGTTCATATCTTGAAGCCCGGAAATATAGCTGTCTGCCTCCACTATCTTTCGATGAAGTATATCGGGAATTATGGCATAATCACAGTGCTCCGCACTGCATGATATCTCCTGAATTTTTCGGATGCATTCACTGCTGGCGATCTCACCGGAGCTTATTCCTCCCATTCCGTCGCAGAGAAGTGCCAAGAGTCCGTTTTCGTGATAAATGATATCTGCTGCGTCCTCTTGATTTGCTCTTTTTCCGATAATGCTCCGCATTGTGCAATGAAATGGTGTACTATCTTTTTGTTTTTCCTTTTTTATCTTCTTTTTAGAGGTAATAACGGCATAGACCGTTCCATTTGCATATATCAGCTTTTTATTATTTTTAATAAAACTGTTTTTTTCCTGCATCACAATATCGTCATAGAAATCAATTGTCGACTCTGCAAGGTAATTCTCTGCTCTTTTCATGTATCCATGGCAGAAAAATTCTTGCAGATATACCTTCTTGTCCTTTTTTGTGTCAAGTGCCGCATAGGTAATTGAATTTCTGTTTGTGTCTGTCATAATGCCTATGATGTAACGGTCTATAACAGAGCAAATAGGCAGAGCTTCATTTATGGGTTGGGAGAAATCCGTAGCGATGTCATTTCCACAATGCTTGCATTTACTGTCCTTTGCGGAGTTTTTTTCGAAACATATTTTGCATCTTTTTTTCATAGCTTCTGTTATGTCCTTAATTATTACTGATTTTTCTGCAGTACGGATTTAAAGATTATAAGTCCGTTGCACAGTGAAAAGCACTTGTCGGGTGCCAGCACTAATTTTTCGCCCGGAGGTATTCTTTGCATATTTTCGGTATAAACTCCGTTTAGCGAATTCAGGTCAGTTATAATAAAATATCCTGTTTTTTCGCTGTAGGTTATTTTGCAGTGATACCTGCTGACTCCGGGAGTATTTTCCAAAATAAGATTGCAGGCTGTGGAATCCCTGCCGATAAGTATACCTGTTTGTAAAATGGGTATATCATATCCTTCATATTCACCCTTGATACATCTTATATAGGGGGAAACATCGAATGCAGCAGTTGTATTGACTGTTTCCGATACTTCGTCATATTCAAAGCTTTTCTTTTTCATATTCAAATGTATCACCCCTGTTCCTTTATGTGTTTTATATATTTTCTCTTTGATTCCCAGTATTTTTTCTGACTTATGGGAATGAAAATATTATCTATCATAATAAATCCGTCAACTTCTATTCCTCGGATATATGAAACGTTTATTAGATAGCTTTGATGGCATCTTATAAAGCGATCGTCGAGCATTTCCTCTATTTCATCAAGCTTGCGATAGACAGAATCTGTCTTGCCATTAGACTGATAAAAGATTGCTTTTCTTTTGTCGCTCATAATATAAAGAATATCAGAATAAGAGATTTTAACCGAATTTTTTTTGTTTTCTGAAACAAAAAATTTCGTATGCTTATCAAACCATCTGTTTTCTGCGCATCGCTTAAATCTTTGAAATCCCGTATCCGAGATGGGATAACGTAAAAAATATGAAATTCCCAGAGAAAATATTTCTTCGGTATATTGCGGTTCCTCGGCAATAAGCATAATTTTAGCTTTTTTGTAGTTTTCGCCGATCTTTTGAATCTTAGATTTTATATTATCATCGATTCCTCTGAAGGAAAGGACGATAATATCCGGTCTGTCCGGTGAAACGGAAAGATATTCGCACATATCATCAGTGTTTTTAAAATTGAAAACTATCACCTCAAGACCGTTTTCCGAAAACATCCGAAGAAAATTTTTTTGCAAGAACTCATATTCTTCCCTTATCTGTGTGCATATCAGAATATTCACGTTTTCCTCCAAATAGGGAACACAGCAAGAGCGTCATTTATAACGCTCTTGCTGTGTTCCAATATAGCTTTATGCGTTCCAGTTGTGGATATCCCCGCAGAAGGGAACAAATTTGAGCTTTGTTTTTCCTATTGTAAGAATATCCCCCCTTTGGAGTTCAACAGTATCTGTAACAACATTTCCGTTGAGGTAGAACAGTTCTCTGGATTCGCCTGCCTGACAAAGAGTTTTCTGGGAAACAGGATCGAATACGATTACTGCGTGTTTATCTCTTGAAACATAATTATCATCCTCAAGAACAACATCCATGCTCTGGCTTCTGCCCACATAGTTCTTTCCGCTGCAAAGTCTGAAATCCTTTCCACAGGTGCTTCCTTCAATAGAAACGAGCCAGCCAACAACAGGAGCAAATTTTATCACCTCGTCATAGAAGCCAACGGTCTCGCCCTCACTCTTTATAACCTGAGGCTCGGGATTGATAACTACCTTCGCAGGCTCAAGAGGTGTAGTATCCCCGCCACCTGTAGATTGATCACAGAAGGGGCAGGTGCGATATTTTGATGAATCGAAAAAGTGTCCGTTTGCGCATCGTGTAAGTGTTGCCATTTTTATATCCTCCAAAATTATATAAGTTTGATTATCATTGCTCCGTCAGCGAGCTTTACTATGGATCTACGATTTGCGGCAAAGCTCTTTTCACTAATGAGCTTTTCGCCATTTACATATGTGCCGTTCGTGGAATGATCGGTAACGACATATCTATCTGTTGCTTCATCATATCTGATTCTGCAGTGTACCTTTGATATAGCCTTGTTTTCGGAAGATACCACAACATTTGCAAGATGGGGATCTCTACCGATAATGATCTCTTCACCGGGCTTCACATTGAATTTTGAGCCTGCATATTCACCGGAAGCTATTTCGATGGTGGGCACTGTGGGCTTGCGAGTTTCTTCTGAATAGGGTTTATTATTTATCCAATGCATATCAGCTCTGTCTGAGGGCTTGAAAGTGCCTGTGAGCTGCTCATAGATTGATGCGAATGTAAGATACTTATAAGGAATCACAAACACATTTACAAACGGAATAGAAGCAAGAAAATCCCAAGCAATGAAAGAGAGATGAGTTACAAAAAGCTTCCAAATGAGGCTGTTTGTGAGAGAAACGCTGGCACTTACGCAGTCGAGCGCACTAAAATCTCTATTATCCTCAGAGATGTGATATGAGAAATAATAAGCAATAGCACGGTTTATGGTGATACCAATGCTCCAAATATCGGCAATTATAAGAAGAATTATGGATATTACAGCTCCTGCAAGACTTGTGATAACACCGTTTGCGGCAAGAAGCCAAATAAGTACTACAACAGCGATCGTGGGAAGATTCCAAAGAAGGATGAAGAGACCTTGCCAAAGCGTGATGCAGATATTTCTGCCAAGTCTGTCACCGGCAAGAATAACATCAATGACCTTAACATTTTTGTCTCCGCGGTTAAGGCGAAGTGAGGATCTGATCATTCCAATATTGAAAAGGTTTGTTGTTCCCAGCGCCGCGGCTCCTGCGATAATAACAAAAACGATTACAACTAATATGGAAATAATAATTGCGCCGGTCGTAGGTGCCATGATAGGCGCCAACGCCACACCACCCATGCGTGCCAGGGAAGATAGTGCTGATAATGTTATGAACACACATATTCCGACAGCAAGAGCAACTATAGACAGTGCAGCTGCCATATAGGCCGGTGTAAGTAAGAAGTAGAAACCAAGGTAGTCAAGGAAACTTCTTTCTCTAAGTAGGGTTTTGGATTTTTCTTTTGCAGTGACTCTGTTAAACATTTTTCAAGTGTCCTTTCAAAATTTATTTTTTACAACAATATTCTACATCAAAGATGAGCAGAATAATAGTAGCAAAAATTACATTTTAGGGGGTAATTTTTACACTATCAAGAATATCCCCCGGAATAATGGCGGGCGTAAAAACAGGAGTGCCAATAGAGACGGTTACCTCATCCAAATTCACTTCGTTATTTTTTATTCCTGTGACCTTATACTCAGATGTTATTGTTTTTCCATTATACGTATATGAAGCATAAACAGTGTAATAAGATCCTGTACCGTATTCATCTACCCAATAGTATCCGTCATTCAACCAGCCCTGTGCTTGGGTGTTTTCTGCTTTAAGAGTCCATTTAATATTATTTGAATCAAACCCCGGCACATCACAGGTGGCGGTATAAGCACTGTGACCGTTATTAGGTTGCCTAATTATACTCAATGTGTATTGTTTTTGCACAATCTGCTGCGTAACACTTGACGTAAAGGTCTCTCCATTATAAATATAGGTTGCCGTTAGTGTGAAAGTTTTATCACTCCATACATGATAATTTTGCTCTTGTAAAGCTCCCTCTCCGGCTGAAAGTCCCCATTTGACAGCATACATGTCAAAGTTAGGAATATTGGTGTCTATATCAAAAGAATAACCATCTTGTTCACCGTCAACTTTGAAAAGATTGAAGTGATAATTTTTTACTTGAACCGTTACATTTATAGTATCACTGTACTGCTTTCCTTCATGTGTGTATGTTGCGGTGACTGAATAGGATTTATCGCTGTAAACATAATAATCTCCATCGTCATAGACTCTACTTTCAGAGGCAGTGGTAGACCATTTCACATTTTGGGGTTTAAAATCGGGAATATCGGTTTCTATACTGTACATTTCACCGTCATTGCAGGTGGTATCCAATTCTATTATCTCAAAGCTGTATTTCTTTACTGCCTCAACACCGATTCTACAATAGTCGCTATAAGCTATTCCGTTATAAACCATAGTAGCATATGCATTTGCATAACCCTCCGAAACAGCAACGATAGTTGCTGTGTCGGGTTTAAAATAGAAAATTTCTTCGTTTGAGCTTGACCAGACGATGGGCTGATTTTCAGGCTCAGTATCAACGAGCAAGACTAAGCCTTGCGCCGTATTATATTTTGCGACCTTTATCGTAGGTGTTTTTACGGTTACGGTAAATGTTTTGCTAAGCTCCTTATATGTAACTGTTGCTGTTTTTGTTCCTGCTGTGCTTGTATTACAACTAACTGTAAAGCCGTCTTTTACCTCAGTTGTTTTGCCGTTTTCATCCTTATATTCAAGAACCATACCTGTTTTATCGATACCATCACCGATATAATAGGTTGTTTTGGTAGGATTACTTTTAATTTTTAGAGATGTCTCAAGTCCGTTTACAGTAACACTGCATGAAGACTCTTTTCCGTTTGAAGATTTAGCTTTTACGATTGCTGTTCCCTTTTTTATTGCTTTTATTGTTCCGGAAGAATCTACTGTTACAACAGAAGGATCGGTTGTTGTCCAAATAAGCGATTTATCCTCTGCATTAGCAGGACTTATCGTTACATTTAACTTTTGAGACACACCAATGGTAAGTGTAACGCTTGATGGCGAGATATTTACCGACGATACCTTGTTTTTTTCTACGGGTTTTTGAGTTTCAACTTCCTTGCCTTGACTGCATTTTATGATAACCTTTGTTCCTTCGATAAAATAATAACTGTCATTGTCAACATACCCGTCATATCTTATCTCGGTAACCATTCCCTCGGGAATAGTATTGCTGTATTCATATTGGGTTTCATTTTTAACACCCTTTTGGTCAAGTGTCTGTTTTGCGGTTTCATATTTTCCGTGCATGAGCTGACGGAGCACCTTCACATATTTCGTTGATTTGATTACCGAAATTCCACATTCTGCTATTTGATTCTCATATGCCGCAGTTATTGAGGTGTAGCCCTCTTTTTTTGCTGTGACATTTCCGTCACTATCAACTTCTGCAACTTCGGGGAAGGATGAACGCCAAGTAACCTTGCTTCTGATACTTTCAGGAATGGAAGTAGCAAGAGAAACCTTATCTCCTACAGCAATAGAATAGTCCTTTATATTGCTGAAGATGCTGTCATCAACAACAGTTACTATGGCAGTTTTTATATTTCCGCCTACAGATGCTGTGACAGTTACCGTTCCGAATTTTATGCCTTTTACATTTCCTTTTTCGTCGACGCTTGCAATATTTGGATTCGAGCTTGACCAATGAATAGTCTCTGTGCCTTCATAACTTGCTTTTAGGATTATGCTCTCACCTATGTTTACATTGGTACTTGGAGGATCGATTTTAAAATCTACCTTAGTTATTTTTTCGGTTTTTGCTTCATCTGCGCTAACGGTTAACTTTATTTCCGTTCCGAAAAGAGTCTTTATGCCTCCTTCAAGGTATTGCTCCGCCACAAGTCCTGTCTGTACCCCTTCGATTACCTTGTATTCTATACTCCAGCTCAGACCTGCCTCTGTCAATGCCTGCTTTGCTTCTTCAAGCGGCATATAGACCACATCGGGAACTCGTGTCATTTCAACTCCAAGGCTGCTTACAACATAAACTGCATCTCCGCTATGAACTTCGGTTCCTTTTTCCGGATATTGGGAAATTATAGTTCCATAGGGATATTCACTTGAGTAGATTGATGCTGTTTTTACCACATATATGCCGCTTTTTGAAAGTTGGCTTTTTACAGAATTGAAATTTTTCCCTGTATAATCATCCAAATTCATTTTACGAATTTCTTCAGGCAAATTTTCCCTTCCAAGAGAAATTGTCAAAGTAATTCTGCCGTCAAAATCAACTGCAGTATCCTCTGGCAGGCTCTGATCTATGACAGTTCCTGCCATATTGGTATCGCTGTGCTCTTTCTTTATTTGAATTTTGAAATTTTCTCCAAAGCCCAGCTGCTCAAAATAACTTTTTGCTCCTTCTTCCATCATATCGCTGACATCGGGAAGATACTGTTTCTTTTTACCTTTACTTATTATGACATCGACATTGCTGTCCTTTTTTGCTTCCTTTCCGCTTACCGGATTCTGTTCAACGATATAGTTTTCCTCAACTACGCCATCCTTCACCAGCTTTTCGTCATAAAGACGAGAACCTGTAACGGTCATATTAAGCTGATTCTGATGAAGTATATATTCTGCGCTTTCGGCAGACTTTTTTATAATATTGGGGACGACTATTTCCGCAGATGCGCCAAAATTTGGGTTTTTCAGAATCCCGATAATAACGCCTGTTATTCCTGCAAGTAAAATTGTCGCAGAAGCGAGCAGAGCAATGAGCGGTTTCTTAGATTTTTTATTTGTTACCACGATTGCGTTAGCTTCACCCAAAAGAATTGCAAGAAAATCATCAATTGTCTGAGGTCTGTCCTCGGGACGTACATTCATTGCCGCAAGAATTGCGTTTTCAGTCTGTTCCGAAACCGAAATTCCACACTGAGAGGGCTTTTTCAAAGTGTCATTAACCATTCTTTCAAGGGATTCTTCGGGGGTTATTCCCGTCAAAGCCTTGTACATTGTTGCGGCTATGGCATAAATATCGGTATATTCGCTCTGATTTCCGTGGGATTGATACTGCTCAATTGGAGTATATCCTTGCTTTACGATCACGGAGAGGCTTTTAGAAGCGTCCATAACGGAATACCTGGCGGAACCGAAGTCTATAAGTTTAACGCTGCCATCCGGAAGACACATAATATTATCCGGTGAGATATCACGGTGTATAACGCCGATATTGTGTACAAATTTCAACGAGAGAAGAACGGGTATTATGCAATCCAGCAAGTGCTTTTCGGAGATCGGTCCGAATTGATCTATGCTTTCCTTCAAGGTTATTCCCTCTATATATTCCATAACCATGTAGACGGTTTCGTTGGCTTCTATCATGTCATATACAGAAACTATTCCTTCTTCTCCGGAAAACTGCATAAGTAGCTTTGCTTCTTCAATGAAGCGTTCCTTGCCATGATTGAATATCATCTGCTTTTCACCGCTAAATGCGGTGATAGATGTCTGTCCCGGGGTTCTGGTTGAAAGATTGCTGGGGAAATATTCTTTTATGGCTACTTTTCTCTGAAGTGAACTGTCCCACCCCACATATGTAACGCCGAATCCACCTGCACCGATAACCTTTCCTATGGTATAGTTGCCGATAATGATTCCGGGGGTCAGGTATTGATTGTTGTCATTTTCGGAGAGCTTATCATAGCCGCAGTGTGGGCAAATGAGCCCATCACCGATATCTTCCATACATTTAAAGCATCTCATTTTTTATTCTCCAATATTATTATTTTTTAACGGAAGGGGGCAAGTTCATCATTAATTTTGAAGAACCGTTCTTTTTGCGTTTTGTTTGCGGGAACAAATCCGCTATTTTTGATGAAGAGTATTTCCTGGGCTCTCTCACTTTCAAGATAGGTCAGAAAAGCGTATGCCGCATCAAAATTTTCCTTTTCTATCGCAGCATTTATTCCAAATCCAACCGGCTTCCATTTAAATTCTTTTAAGACGTTAATCTCATAGGTTGGCGAAAGATCCTTTTGCACATTTTTATATTCGGAAACGCTGCCTCTGTATGCAAAATAGGAATTATTTTCGGATATAAATTGCGAATAGCTTCCCGTATAATTTGATGATGGAATATTTGACTTATTGTTTATACCGAGCTTGTTTGATTTCAATGTGTTTATATATACAAATTCTCCATCGTATGCCATGATGATATCATCCTGTTTTCGGCTTTCATCAATGGCTTTCAATTTTAGAAGCTCATAGTGTGATCCTTGATATGTGCAGATAACATCGCAGGAGCTTGCAGAAGCATGAGTGGCTTTTTTAAGTGTTATCTTTACATTCGGATATATTTTGTTGAAATCTTCAATCAAGTCCTTTTGACCCTGTTGAGTGGTAAATCCATCCGGAAGCAAGACTGATATTTGCCCTTTTACGCTGCTCGTATTGCTCTTTTGATATACCACAAATCCGATAAGCGCAACCATAGTAAGACAGAGAACTACCAAAGTATAAACTGCGGCAATCAGTACACTTTTTTTCTTTTTTGCGCAATTTACAGTATCAATTGTTATTTTTCTTTCGAGAATATGCTTCAGTTCCGATGCTTTTGATGGTCTTAAAGTGTGGTCGTATGCAAGACAGCGCTGAATCAGAGTGTCAATATATTCGGGAACCTTATCATTTACAGCAGAAGGGGGATAATATTCGTCACCTTTTTCTATTCTGTCCGGTGCCGACTCGGGAAATGATCCCGTAAGCATAAAATAAAAGGTTGCACCAAGTGCATAGATATCTGTAAAGAGTCCTTGCCTTCCCTTTTTTCTATACTGCTCGGGCGGCGTACATCCTGCTTTTACAATAACAGAAAATTCGTCCGTGTTTGCGGTACTTCGTGCAGCCCCCATATCTATCAGCTTAACCTTTCCATCCTTGCAAAGAAAGATATTATCGGGAGCAACATCACGATGGATCATCTTTTTTGAATGGATATATTCAAGAGCCTCAGAAACCGAATAGATTATCTGTTTTGCATCATCAATATTTGTAAAATATCCTTCCGTTAGACTTTTTACATAGCTTGAAAGTGTCTGACCTTCAAGATATTCCATTATTATATAGCAGGTGTTATTTTCCTCGCACAGACCGTAAACATCCAAAGTGTTATGCTGACCTTTCAGTAC
>CAYPKQ010000028.1:0-3188 GCA_964411355.1 uncultured Lachnospiraceae bacterium | reverse complement strand
TACAACCATCTTTCCCGCTTCTTCCTTAAAGGCTTCAAGACCACTATTGAAGCGTTGCTCATCCTCTTTGTTTCGAGTTATGATTTTTGAGCTATAGAGGGCTCTTTCCGCTATTGATTGTGGAAAATATTCTTTGATTGCAACTCTTGCGGTCAGTACCGCATCATAAGCCTCATATATTATGGAAAAACCGCCAAAACCTATTGGGCGGATTATACTATATCTGTTGTTTATAAGCGTTCCTTCGGGCAATATGAAAGTATCTGTATTGATATTTTGCATAGTTATTATCCTTTAAGTTTATATTTAAGCAGGAAACGAAAAAAGTTGCCTTAATTTTGTTATTCTCTTTTTGATGTTTTTTGCTCCTGCACCACATAATAGACATTATGTGGTACAACACAAAGGAAGAAAATGTGTTTTTTATTTCGACACATACAGAATGATGAAAAAGTTAAACTAAAGTAAATTTTTGAAATGCAAAACAGACCAATGAAAAAATCGAACTTTTCATTGGTCCTTTGTCAATATGATTTTAAAGAAAAAAGTGGACTAATCCTTTTTTTACATAAAAATAATATATTTTGCCAAAAATTGTTGACTTTTTACGGTCAGTATGGTAGAATATCCATGTAAGGTTTTTGCTAACACCACATAATGTCTATTATGTTGTTAACATCGAAGAAGCCCAAGCATTTGTATCTGCTGTCTGTGTATTTCACCGTTTTCTTGGGTGTAAATACGGGTTGTATTTATACTTGAATGACCGAGAATATCTGCCAACCTTACAATATCTTTTTGTATACTGTAATAAGTTCTTGCGAACAGGTGTCTGAGATTATGAGGAAATACTTTGCTCGATGCAACACCTGCAAACTCACAAAGTTTCTTCATACTCGACCAAATATTTGACCTATCAAGCGGATTGCCGTTTTTGCTTACAAAAACAGAACCGCTTTTTATTTTTTGCCTTTTTGAATACAACTTCAATACTTTGCACAGTTTGGAGGGCAATAGAATTACTCTTATTTTACCCTTATTATTTATTTCCGCTCTGCCATAATTGAGCGATTCAACTGTTATATACCTCAGCTCAGAAACTCTTATTCCTGTCGAGCAAATACATTGCATAAGCAAGTATAGCCTCTTATCACGCTTTGTTTCTGCAATGGATAACAATCGAGAGTATTCGTCTTTTGTAAGTTCTTTTTCCTTTGCTAAAAATACACATTTTTGAACTTTGACCGTTTTTACACATAGTTCATTCCACCCCATAAATGAAAAGAAACTATTCAACGATGAAATAATTGAATTTACACTTGAAACAGCATATTTTTCAGCAATATAAGACTTATATGACAGAACAATAGCTTTGGTAACCACCCCTGTCTCAAGCCAATTTGCAAACTCAGATATATCATGTATATATTTTTGAATGGTAGCAAAAGCCTTTTCTTCGTTTTCTAAATATTCTCGAAATAGGTCGATATTTTTTCCGTCAATATACTTCATAAACTTTACCTCGCTTTTTTAATTCAGAGAGTAAGCAAAACCCTCCCATGATATAATTATATCATAGGAGGCTCATTATGAGCTAATATTATTTTTTTAATAGTTTTTCCAACTCTTGTACACTACAAAGACAATAAATAGCCATCAGCCATTAATTGGAATAAAAAAGCTTTATAGTTCAAGGTACGCTCGGTCAAAAATACAGCAAAAAACGAACGCATCTTTTTTGTCACAGCAGAAGCATCGACGATTTTATCAATCTTGCAAGAAATATTGAGAAAATAAATCGACATATAAACTGTTTACAATAGAGGTTCCACCCGAGCTAAAACTGCAACTTAGGAGACCAAAATGAATAACACAATTTTTTAAAAGTGCAGGTCAAAAAAACATCTGTATAGACAAATATGCTCTGCTTGCCCCGGGAAGAACTCTTGTTTTTCAAATTAGCTAACATTATAAAAACAACCACATCAATCATTTCCCCTATGAATAATCTTATATGGGAGGTGATGTAAGATGAAAAAGAGTATTCTTGAGCTTTATTCGATCGGTGACGGTCTATACAGGAGCATTTTTAAAAACAATCACGGCAGAATGATTTATCTGCTTCTTTCGTTTTCCGGAAAGGACTGTCAGATAGAAGAATGTTTTTACATTGACAGAGAAAAGCGCCCTACTCCAAAAAAACTTAAAATTAAATCCTTTGAGGCGTGTGAGCTTCTTTCGGTCATAGGCACTTCCCTTGACAAAAGTTTCGAATCTCACGAATTTCTCGAAGCCCCTTCCCTTTCAAATGAAGAATTTATTTCTTCGGCACTATCGAAGGAAAAATATAACATTCTCATTATGCTGAAAGAAGGTGCAAAACTAAAAACCATCTTCAAAAATAAATATCACCGTTCCATCTATTTCGAAATAGAATTGATAGGCGAAAAAGCTAAAATTTCCGAATGCAGATACTGCGACAAGCGCGGCAAAGACACCGATATAACGCCCTACCGTTTGATTACTATTTATTTTGAATATGACAAAAGCCATTCAAATCTTCTGAATTTTATAAATTCGGAGCTTGAAGGCGGTTTTAGCGATGTACTTATAACAGAGGATCACACAATCACCCTTGACCGTCCTATTTGCGGATCGATTTGAGACAGAGACAAGACATATTTCATATAATTTAGTATCAAACCAAAGGAGAATTACTTATGTCAGAATATTATGATATCCACAATAACGCCTTTAAGGTCATTCAGCGAACGCTCGTAAATGAAAATAATGAAGAAAGCATTTTAGACGAGCTTTATAATATATTCACCTCATCCCCTGCCCCATCGGAGGCGGTTTTAATACAAAAAAGGAGTTAAAAAATGGCGATTGCAATATATGCAAGACAATCGATCGAAAAAGACAACTCAATTTCCTGCGAAACCCAAGTGGAATACTGCAAGGCTTGCCTTCGTCCCGATGAGAGGAGCGAAAAGCTCCTCACCTTTATCGACGAAGGCTTTACGGGAGCAAACACAAACCGTGATGCTTTTCAGAAAATGATGCGTCAGGTTGAGCGCAGTAACATCTCAAAAATATATGTCTATAAGCTGGACAGAATCAGCCGTTCCCTTTCGGATTTCACCGATATTCTCGATGCTCTCGACCGAAGCGAAACAAAATTTTCA